>CBFGOB010000026.1:0-14946 GCA_965650215.1 uncultured bacterium
CACCAGGTGCGCAGACACCGGCGCTGGCCGGCAAGCAGGGCCTGCCGCTCGAAGTCGTGCAGGCCGGATTCATCCACAGCTACGAATCTCCGACCTTCGACCTCGAGGTCAAAAAGGACAACAAGGACGAACTGGTCCAAACCCTGAAGTCGCGCTCCCTGCCCTGCCCCTGCTGCCTGCCTCCAGGGCTCGAGGGCGCGAAAAGCATCGGCTGCCGCGAACTCACGATCAATGGCAAGCACGGGTCGGTGATCGCCTTCGACCATCAGGAGCTTGGTGCCGTCCACCTCGTCATCTTCCGCCGCGGCGACATCGACGGCCAATGCAAGCAACTCGAGAGCCCCTGCTACGAAAGCCGCGGCCCCTGGGCGATCGCCCGCTGGCAAAACACCGAGAACGTCTTCATCCTCATCGGCCACACCCCGATCGAGGGAATGAAGAAGCTGTTCCAGTAAGAAGAAATGCCTTCCAGGCTCACCAGCCTTCGGTGTCCGGCGGCTGGTGCTCAGGATCCTTGCAAGGAGCGGCGAGAACCCCGATCGCAGGAATCGTCTGCAAATAGCCGTAGGCGTTGATGCCGTGGACGGGACACACGGGAATCTCCTGAATGCATTGCCCGAAGCCGATGATTTTCGACCAGGCAATCGCATCACCAATCTTCAGCTGATGCTCTTTCGCGTGGGCTCGAAGCGCCTGCTGGAGATTCCGCTGGTTCATGATGCAGGCCGAGCGGTCACTGCCCCTGTGGCGATGGGGAAGAAACATCAACCCGAACAGGACGACAAAAAATCCGATCAGGACGAGCATCACCACCCGGAGAGGAACCCGGACATGCAGGAAGCGGGCCATGGGATTCAGGGCCTTGATGCGGCACCGCTTGGCATTCACGCGCGGTTGCGCTCGTCGACCTGGCGGTTGAGGGTGCAGAAGTCGTAAAGCCAGCCGAGGCCGAAGAGCCCGCCGGTGAGCAGCCACAGCAGGCCGGTACCGATCTTGCCGAGATAGAAGCGGTGGATGCCGAGCAGGCCGAGGAAGGTCTGGAGGATCCAGGCGATCGAATAGTCGTAGGGGCCAGAAGTGAAGCGCAGGTCGGCCCGGCGGTCCATGCCGGGAATGAGGAAGAGGTCGATGAGCCAGCCGATCCCTAACAAACCGAAGGTGAAGAACCAGATCGCGCCACTGACCGGCTTGCCATAGTAGAAGCGGTGGGCGCCGGTGAAGCCGAAGATCCAGAGCAGGTAGCCGATCGTCTTGCGGTGGGTGTCGCCACGGGGAGTTTCCATGGAGGCATGATGCCAGTTCCGGCAGTGCGGAGCGACAGGAATTTCACGTCGTCACCGGATTGCCGGCTTGCAGCCGCCATGAACGCGAGGGCTGGATCCTGGCGTGCCATTTGCCCGCGTCCGTGTAGGGTGGGTCGCGCCGCCCCCAATTTCCAATTCCACCCCACCGTGAACCCGCAACCTCGAATCGTCACCATCACCCTCAACCCCGCCATCGACGAGACGGTGTTGCTGGCACGCTTTGAACCCGGCACCGTCAACCGCGCGACCGACCTGCACCGTCAGGCCGGCGGCAAGGGGGTCAATGTCTCCGCCATGCTCGGCCGCTACGGCATCCCCAGCATTGCCACCGGCTTTCTCGGCGAAGACAACCCGCAGCTTTTCACCGAACTCTTCACCAGGCACCGGATCACCGACGCCTTTGTGCGCATCCCCGGCGAAACGCGCTGCGGGATCAAGCTCATCGACCTCGCATCCCAGGAAACCACCGACATCAACTTCCGCGGGCTTTCGCCCTCGCCCGCCGATCTCGGACGCTTGCTGGAAGGCCTGGAGACGCTGGTGCAACCCGGCGGATGGGTGGTCGTTGCCGGCAGCCTGCCCGAGGGCTTCGGCCTCGATGCCTTTGCCCAGATGCTTGCCCGGATCCGGGCCGGAGGCGCTAAGCTCGCCGTCGATACCAGCGGTGCGGCCCTGATGACCGCAATCCGCGCCGGGGTGGATCTGATCAAGCCCAACCACCACGAGCTGGCCGAATGCCTCGGCCGCGGACTGCCGGATTTTGCCTCGCGGGTCGAGGCCGCCCGGGCCTTGCAGCGGGATGCGGTGCCGCAGGTCATCGTGTCGATGGGTGCCGAAGGCGCGCTGTTCCTCGGTCCGGAGTCGGCGCTGCTGGCTTCCGCTCCGCCGGTCAAGGTCCTCAGCACCGTCGGCGCGGGCGATTCGCTGCTCGCCGGTTACCTTGCGGGTCTCAGCAGCGGGGCCGATCCGGCACACTGCGCAAAGCTCGCGACTGTGTTCGCCGGGTGCGCGCTCGAGGACCTGCAGCGCCGGCTTCCATCGCCCGCGGATCTGCAAGAGCGATTGTCGCGCATCCGCGTCGAACCGCTCTGAAGGGATACCGCCGACCCGCTGGCTCTTCCCGCGAGCCCGATCCCAACCGTCATGGAGGCACCGCACGGCCTGCACCATTGCCCATAAAACCCTAATCCGCCTCGACGCGGAAAAACGCGGCGCCATCCGGAGAATTGAACTCGACCTTCATCTGGCCGGATGGATTGACCGTGACCTGCCCGGCTTGGACCGGAAACATCAGGAACTCCTCCAGATCCGTGGATTTTTTCACATTCAGCAAGAGCGTGAACGTCCCGCTCTGGGCGTCCTTTTGCAACAAGGGGGCTTCCAGCTTGAGCGCCTGCAGCTGGGCCATGGTGAAAAGCCCGGCGGTGTCGGCATGATTGGTCAGGGTTTCCACCAGCGCGGTCTGGCTGAGCTGCCAATCGAATCCCAATGGCATCATGAGGAACTCCGCCGCATCGTTGAGGCCATCGAGGTCGGAATCGTTCGCAGCACTCAGGGCAGTACCGGTTAGAGCCACGTCAAATAGATGCAGCGTCGGCACGTTGGCAGAGAACTGCAGGGTTGCACTCTTTGCTCCTGCGGATCCGGGCTGCATCCGGACTTCAAAGGACACCTCCTCCCCGGGCAGCACGGTGTCATCCGCCGGACCAATGATCAAGAAGTCTCCGGCATTCGTGCCGACCAGAGAAAACGACGTAAGGAAGAGGGGACCATTGCCGCTATTGCTTGCCGTGAAGCTTCGGTTCACGGTGCCGGGCATGACCATGGTGCCGAAAGCGCAGGTGTCTCCCGGCAGAATGGGCCCGTCCAACGCCACATCGAGGGCAGCTTGCGGGCCCGCCACCATCATCGAGTGACTCGGGATGGCATTCACATAGGCCGTAACCATGATCATGCCCGGGGCCATATCCCGGACCGCCCGCGAGGTGAAGGCCGTGTCACTCATGCCCACAGACGCATCGACCGGCGCGAATGTGCTGAACCCGTTCGACAAATGACGCAGTGCCAGCACCGGGTGATTTGATGGGGAATCCTGAGATGTGCCGCCTGACGCGGAGGAGCCTCCAAGCAATCCGGATCCTGTGACAAGCATCCTTCCGTGGCTATCGAATTGAATGCTCGAAATTTGAGGCCGCAGCGACTCCTGATAGCCCAGGCCGACATTGAAAAGCTCGGATCCCGCCGTGATGCCGGCGGCGGAATCACCCCCGCAGACCAAAACCTTGCCGCCCGGCAGGACGGCGCAGGCATGCCCCGCCCGCGTTACCGTCATGCTGCCCGTGCTGATCCAGGAGCCGTAAACGGGCTCAAACAGCAATGCCGTGGCAAGCAGCGGACCATTGGTGCCGCCGCAGATCAGGACCCGCCCGTTTCCCAGCAGGGCCGCCTGATGATCCACCCGCCCGGTTCCCAAAGTGCCGCGCTGGGTCCATGTCTGGGTGGATGGATCGTAGATTTCCGTCACGGCGGGATAGCCCGATGCGTTGACTCCACCCGCAACCAAAATGCGGCCGTCCGCCAGCAAGGTGGCCGAATGATGCCAGCGCGGGAAATTCAGGTTGCCGACCGTCATCCAGTTTCCCGTGCCGGGATCATACAGCTCGCAATGCTGCAGATAGGTTCCGCCAGCAGTCCTGCCGCCGCTCACCAGGATCATGCCGTTGGCAAGGCGTGTGGCGCTGTGTCCCGCCCGCTTGGCAGCAAGGGCCGCCGCAACGGTCCAAACCCCTGATGGTGCCGCAAACCGATCAAAGATCAGCACCTCATCCGTTTCCGCAGCGTTCAATCCTCCCGTCAGCATCACCCTGCCGTCGTCCAGCAAGGTCGCCGCGCCGTCATGCCGCGGGGACGGCATCGCCGCCATGGTTCGCCAAGTGCCTCCAGACGCGTGATAGAGCTCGACCTGCGCCAGGGGATTGCCCGCGCCGTCGAGCCCTCCCATCACCAGCACATCGCCGTTGTGCAACAGCAGCATCTCGTGGCTGTGACGGGCCTGGGCCATCGGATTGAGGCTGGAAAAGGTTCCGTTCGCCTCATCGAACAAGGTGACGTCCGACAGAGCGTTGCCGCTCGCATCCAGCCCCCCGGCGATGAGCACATCCCCGTTGGCCAGAATCGCTTGCGGCGCATTCCTCCGTGCTTGGGCCATGCTGCCAGATGCACCCCAGGTGCCGCTGCCGCTTTCATACAGCTCCGTGGTGGCGAGGGCCGCGCCCGTCCACCTCCCACCGGAAATCAACACCTTGCCGTTGGGCAGCAGGGTGCCTGTGTGCTGCGAGCGCAGGGCGATCGTGGATCCCGTGTTGGCCCATGTGTTCGTGCCGGGATCGTAGAGATAGCTGTTGCCACTGTAGTTTGCGTAATAACCGCCCGCAATCAACACCTTGCCATTCGGCAAGAGTGACGCGCTGTGACCATCGCGCGGACCCGAAATGTCAGGCACCCAGGACCAGAGTCCCGAATTCGGATTGTAGAGCGCACAGCTCGTGAGCCAGCTGCCATTTCCCGCGCCGGCAACCACCAGGACCATGCCGGTGTTCAACAAGGTCATGGTGAAATTGCGCCGTGACTGTGCCATGCTGGCTGTGGCGCTCCAGGTGTTGGATTCAGGATTGTAGATTTCCACCGAGGTCAAATCCCCGTTGCCGGAGGTGCTCGATCCCCCTGCCACCATGACCCGGCCATCTGGCAAAACCACGCCGCTGTGCTGGTATCTGGCGGTGACCATGCCTGCCGCCGGGGCCCAAAGCCCCGTCAAAGGATCATAAATTTCCGCGCTGTTCAAGGCGGCGCTGCCGAAGCCGCCGCACACCAGGACCTTTCCATCAGACAAACGGATCGCCGTATGCCAATACCGGGCATCAGCGAGCGTTCCCGTGTTGCTCCAGGTCGAGGTGACCGGGTCATAGATCTCCGCGGTATTCAGCGGGAGCTCTCCATTCCTTCCCCCGACCACCAAGACCCTTCCATCCAACAACATGGTGGCAGTGTGGTTTTCGCGGGGATCATTCATGGCAGCGGTTGCCGTCCATCTGGCGAGGGTGAAATCATACCATTCCGCGCTCGCCAGCGATGCGGCATCCTTGCCTCCGGCGATCAGGACCTTCCCATTGTCCAGCAGGGTGGCCGTGTGCATGTATCTGCCCGACGCCATCGGCGCGTTGGGATTGAACCCGTTAGTGGCTGCCCCTGCCATGAGTGGAAAGCACAAGCCAACTCCTAACAAAAAGAGCGCGCGCAGTGCGCGTCTCAAACCCAATCCGCATCCTACCTGAATCGTTTTCATGATCATCGTGGTGGAACCTTTCGGGATGAAGGCCTCTGAATCGGCCGGAAAGCGCTGCACGCCATCGGCTTGGACCGGGCACGCCATCAAGCAAGCGTTGGAATGGAGCTGCGGACGCGGAGCGGGATGCAAGGAATCCGCTTTCCACCCAACTCGGATCCTATCCCGAGAAGTCGGGACGCGGAAGACGGAAAAGAGCTTGAGGTCCGTGCCGGAAGCATGAAGGAGGCTCGACTCCCTGATCCTCAAGAGCCACAGCAAGACATGCCCAGCTTTTGATAGATGATGCGCAGTGACGCCACCGCAGCCCATCCATGGCACGCGCGGGTGCTCAGTCGTGGATCGGGCAGTCGCAGCCCCGGCTTTTGCGCTCGCGCAGGCGACCCATCTCGTGGACCTCATCGCAGATCATCTTGAGCCGGTCGGCGGTCAGGGTGATTTCTTCGCCGAGGTGGAGGGTCCTGCGGAACCAGCGCAACTGGGTGTAGTTGAACGCGTAGTCCTTGTCGAACTGCTCGGCCATGAAGGTCCGGCCATCCTCTTCCGGCTGGGCGGCTTCCACCACGGTCGCGCTGTCATGGTGAACGACCGTCGGATTCGGCCGGTGCGATTTGATGCCGGTGATGACGCAATATTCGGTACTTGGGTTTTGCATGGGGGGAGGGGAAACGGGTGAACGCCGGGGGGGGAGGCGCGCTCCATGCAGCAGATCCCGTGCCGATCGTCAATCGCCGAAATGTCCCGGCCTTCGGGCAGGCCGATTCCTGGCGACCAAGCTGCAGCGGCTGGAGCGCAAGTGCGGTTCACCGTCTCAGAAACTCCAGAATCTCCTGCGCGGACTTCCGTGAAACCCCGGGGACCGCGGCGAGGGCCTCGGCAGTGGCGGCCTTGATGCGCGCCACACTGCCAAAGGTCTTGAGCAAGCGCTGTTTCTTCGCGGGCGACATGCCGGGGCACTCGTCGAGGGCGCTTTCCTTCATCCGCCGGCGGTAGAGCAGCTCGTTGTAGCCGTTGGCAAAGCGGTGCGCCTCGTCGCGGATCCGTTGCAGCAACTTGAGCGCGCCGCGGTCGTGCGGCAGGCGGATCGAATCGCTGCGGCCGGGCATGAAAATCTCCTCGTGTTGTTTCGCGAGGCCGATGACCGGCAGCTCGTGCAATCCCAGGGCGCGAAGCTCGCGCACGGCCATGCCAAGCTGACCCTTGCCGCCATCCACAATCACCAGATCGGGCAGCACGATCCTCGCCTTGCCCTCGCGCGCAAGCCGCCGCTGATTCTCAAGCGCCGATTCCTGCGACCATTCGCCATCGGCCTGGCGGTTTTCTAACAATATTCGCGAGTAGCGGCGGCGGATGACCTCGGCCATCGAGGCGAAGTCGTCCTGACCCGCCACGGTCTTGATCCGGTAGCGGCGGTAATTGCCGTTGTCCGGACGGCCATCGGTGAAGCGCACCATCGAGGCGACGATGTGGTTGGAAGAGACGTTGGAAATGTCGAAGCATTCCATCACCCGCGGCGGGCCGCTAAGTTGCAGCACCTCGCCGAGCTCGGCGAGGTCTTCAATCGGTTTCACGGTCGTTGGCACACCGCGGCCGCGTGCGAACTGCCGCGTCGGGGTGAGCGTCTTTTCGAGATTCTGCAGAATATCCCGCAAGGCCGCGGCTTTCTCGAACTCGAGGGCCGCAGCCGCGTTTTCCATCTCCTGGCGCAGGCCATCGAAAAGGTCACGCTTGCCCTTGCCTTCGAGAATCCGGCATGCCTCGTCGACGCGCGCAAGGTAGTCCTCGCGCGAAATGCGGCCGATGCAGGGCGCCGCGCAATTGCGGATGATGTCAGCATTGCAATGGCGGTAATCGAGTTCGGTCGGATTCGCCGGGCGGCACACCCGCAAGCCCAACCTGCGGTTGAGCCACTCGATCGTATGGTGCAGCGCCGCCGAATGCGGAAAGGGACCAAAGTAACGCGAACCATCCTCCTTGCGAATGCGCGTCGTGGCAAAACGCGGCCATGGATCGCTGAGCCGGATTTTTACTAACAGAAACCGCTTGTCATCCCGGAAGGCGACGTTGTAGCGCGGCCGGTAGTCCTTGATCAACTTGCCTTCCAGCAGGATCGATTCCTCCTCGTTGCGCACGGTGTGGAATTCGAAATCGTGGATCGAATCGATCAGCGCCCGGGTCTTGATGCTCGCGCGCATTTGCTGCGAGGCCATGAAGTAGGAGGACATCCGCTTCCTGAGGTCGCGGGCCTTGCCGACGTAGATGATCGAGCCCAAGCGATCCTTCATCAGGTAAACCCCGGGTTGATGGGGCACCTCGCGGAGCTTGGCTTTCAGATCAGGGGCGGACATGGGCATCCCCATCAACGGGCGGGTCTGGAAAAATTCAAGGGAAACTGTCGCGGCGGTCTGTGACCGTCGCATGTTGGCCGCGCTCCGCGGCAATCTACCGGCGGTCATAGACCGCCGCTACAAGCTCCACACATCCAGCACTTTCCCCATCCGGCATGCGCCGCCGGACTCATCAACCTTACCGCGGCGCAGCAGACCATCGCTCCATTCGGCCCAATGCGCGGGATTCGGGCTGACAAACGTGCCGGTATTGATCACCCGGCAGCCATCGATGTTCCAGCTTCCCGGCCAATGGAAATGGCCGATGACCAGCACTTCGGCCTGCGGGAAATAGCGCTGACAGAATTCCGCGCCGCGTTGGCCTTGGGAGGCCCAGGCCTCGAGCATGTAAAAGGCGCGCTGCGGCGGCACCACCGCATCCCAGGCACGCTGCAGCAGATGCCGGCCTTGCGGAAATTCCAACGAATGCAACTCTCGGGCAATCTGACGCGCCACGCGCAAGCGTTCCTCGACCTCGCGATCGGCATCGGGATGCTGATCCCACAAAGCCGCCACGCGCTGCGGCGAGAGCATGATTTCACGCTTCCACGGCGAACTCGCGAACAACAAGGCATCGCCGTGTGTGACTACGATCCTACCTCCCGCCAACTCGACCCACCCGCGCCCGGGCCAACCGGGATCATGATTGCCGGAAAGAAACACCGCCTCCACCCCTTCATCGGCGCACAGCGCCTTGAGCTCATCCAACATCTTTGCCGAGCGCTCACGCCACGGTTCGGCAAGTTCCTGCCAGGTATCGCCGTTGAAAATGACCGTGCCCGCCCCCGCGATCAGCGGTCGCAGCGACTCCACCCGATCCAGCCGCGACACCTTGTGCCCAAGATGCAGGTCGGAAAGAATGCGGACGGGTTGTTTCATCAAAAGGACATTGGAAATTAGAGATTGAATATTAGGTCACTTAACGAATAACCAATAACTTCTAACGAATAACTTCCTCACCCGCGGTTCAATATTCACCCTCCCTGCCGTTGTCGCACGGCTTCGTAGAGGCAAACCCCGGTGGCGACCGAGACATTGAGGCATTCGACCTTGCCGGCCATCGGAAGCCGCGCGAGGAAATCGCAGTTCTCTTCGGTAAGCCGGCGCATGCCTTTTTCTTCGGCGCCCATCACGATCCCCAAGGGACCCTTGAGATCGAGTTCGTAGAGTGACTTCGAGGTGGCGTGATCCGAGGTCCCCACCAACCACACGCCGGCCTCCTTGAGCTTCTCCATCGTCCGTGCGAGATTGGTGACTTGCGCGAAGGGCACATGATCGGCCGCACCGACGGAAACCCGGCGCACGGTTTCGGTGATGCCCACCGACTTGTCCTTGGGCGCCACCACGACATGCACGCCCGCCGCGTCGGCGGTGCGCAGGATCGCCCCCAGGTTGTGAGGATCCTGCACGCAGTCGAGGATCAGGACGAACGGCGTCGCTTCATTGGCAACGATGGCCATGAGGTCGTCCTCATCGAGCGCCGGCGCGCATTTCTCCACCGCCTGCACGTGACGGTTTTCGCGGGCCTGCCGGTCGTGGCCACCACGCGGACCTGGAAATCGGGCTTTCTTCATCGGCAGCGAGGGTGGAACAAGGCCGGCACCCGAGTCGAGCGCGATTGGCCAGGGAAAGCACCCCGAGGAAGCGACCCTCCATGCGCCCCACGCGCACGCGTGGCTCCGCGGCGGGCAGACGCCCGTGGCCCATCGAATGCGGGCATGGCAGTTGCCTCGGAAACGCAAATGCGCCATGGTCGCCTTGATGAGCGAGGTCTTCGACTGGTCCGGATTTCTGCCCGCCTTCCGCGCGGCGGCGCGGAGCGCCGGCTTTGCGGAAGAGGAGCTGATCCCCACCGCGGATGGTCCGGTCAGCGTCTGGACACGGGCACGGCCGGCGGCGAAACGGATCTACCTTTCGGCCGGGATCCACGGCGACGAGCCGGCCGGGCCACTGGCGCTGCTCGACTTGATGCGCTCGGGTTTCTTCGGCGACAGCTTCGAATGGATCCTCTGCCCCGCCCTCAACCCCGGTGGCCTCGCGCGCAACCAGCGCGAGAATGCCGACGGCATGGACCTGAACCGCGACTACTGGAAATGCGAGAGCCCCGAGGTGCGGGCGCACGTCGCTTGGCTCGACGCGGCGGACCCGCCGGACTGCTTCCTCTCGCTCCACGAGGACTGGGAAAGCGCCGGTTTCTATTTGTATGAAATCAACCTCGGCGAGGACCAGCCGCATCGCGCCCAAGCGATCCTCGAGGCCGTGCGCCCGTGGTTCGCTCCCGAGCCGGGCATGATTGACGGCCACCACACCCGCACGCCGGGCTGGATCTACCACGAGGCCGAAGCCGACGTGCCCGAAGGCTGGCCGGAGGCGATCTATCTGGCCAAGCGCCAGTGCCCGCTGTCCTTCACCTTTGAAACCCCAAGTCGGGCGGCGCTGGCCCAGCGCGTGGCCGCCCTGCGCGCCGCGGTCACGACGGCGATGGCGGCCCTTTGATCAAATCCTCGAGCGCCTGCTCGAGGGTCGGGTGCGCAAAGGCAAAGCCTTCGGCCCGCGGGGCCTTCGTGCGTTGACCTTGCAGCAAGGCCCCGCCGAAGCCGCCGAGCGCCAACTTGAGGGCGATGCCCGGAACCGGAAGGATCGCCGGCCGGTGCAGCGCCGTGGCCAGCTTGCGGGTGAAATCCGCATTCCGCTCGGGAAACGGTGCCACCCCGAGCAGCGGCCCCCGCAGGGACTCGGTCAGGAGCGCGTGCACAATCAGGCGGCGGAGGTCATCGACATGAACCCACGGCATCCACTGCCGGCCCGAGCCGAGCCGGCCGCCAATGCCGCAGCGGAAGACCTTGAACAGCCGTTCAAACGCCTCGCCGCCGCGGCCGAGGACAATGCCGGTGCGCAGCAGCACCACGCGCACCCCCAGGGATTCGGCCTCCAGCGCGGCCGCCTCCCACTCGCGGCAAAGGTCGGCCAAATACCCCTGACCCAAGGCGCTGTCCTCGGTGAGTTCCTCGTCGCCGCGGTCGCCATAAATCCCGACCGCCGAGCCGTTGACCAGCACCTGCGGGCGCTCGGCGGGCGGCAAGGCGCGGATCGCCTCAACCACGCGCTGGGTCAGGCCGACACGGCTCTCATGAAAACGCCGGCGCCTGGCCGCGGTCCAACGGCTGGCGATCGATTCGCCCGCAAGATTCACCACCATCGAGTGGCCGGCCAGATCGATCGCTTCGGTGCCGCGCCACGCCGACACGCCCTCGACCCGGCCCGCGCCGCGCCGGCTGAACCCGGTGCTGGCCACCCCCTGCGCGGCAAGCAGCCGCGGCAGGCCGCGCCCGATGAATCCGGTCACTCCGAAAATCGCCGCCTTGTGGGAATACTCCATGCTTCCAGCATGGCGCGGAATCGTCGGGACGCAAGGAATGCTCTCGCCGCAGCATTGGCGGAGCCAAATGCAGCCTTTACTTTGAGGGACACCCGTCCTGAGATGCTGCCGATGTTGAAATCCAGTGCATGGCTGCTCGCCCCATTGATGATCCTGTGCGCCTCAACACTCGACGCGCAGGAACGCCCCGCACCAACGGCCGAGGACCGTGCCGTGGACACGATCTCCCCGGTGCCCCCGCCGGAGATCCCCCAGGGCGAAGGGCTCAAGGACGACCTCGTCATGCCCGAAAACCTCAACATCACCAACGGCAGCGGACAGATCACCGGCAACATCGATACCGGCATCCGCTTCAGCGGACCGGTCAAAATCGCCGGCGACAACGGCCTGGAAATCTTCTCCCGCAGCGCCGTGCTCGACCTCAAGGCCAAGACCGTGACACTCGAGGGCGACGTCAGCATCTATCAGGGCAACCTGCTCCAGCGCGGCGACCGCGCGGTCTATCACTACGAAACCAAGCGCCTCGAATCCGACAACCTGCGCGCCTCGGTCGATCCGCTGCTGCTCGAATCGGGCAAATTCACCGTCCAGGACAAAGGCGGACGCAAGGTCTTCATCGGCAAGGATGCGGGCATCACGACCCATGACGTCGAGAACCCGAACTTCTGGCTGCGCGCCGACGAGACCCGCGTCTACCCGGGGGACAAGGTCGTCTTTGAAAACCTCACCGCTTACGCCGGCGACACGCCGGTCCTGTGGCTGCCCTACCTCTCGCAACCGCTCGACTCGGAACTCGGCTACCACTTCATCCCCGGCAGCAAGTCGAACTGGGGGCCCTACCTGCTCAACACCTACGGCATCATGCTCGGCGGCGAACGCGACCCGGAAACCGGCGACACCCACGACGCGTGGCTGCTTTCGCGCTGGCACATTGACCTGATGGCCACCCGCGGCCTCGGCCTCGGCCTCGACCTCGCCGACACCCGCACCGAACGCAGTGAGGAAATCCCAGGCCTGAGCCTCTACTTCCTCAACGACCAAGATCCGACCTATTCCCGCACCGGCGCGCCGCGCAACCCGATCTCGCCCGACCGCTACAAGATCGAGTTCAAGCACCGCCGGGAGCTGGACTTCGGCGACAATGCCGACTGGCGCCTGGATGCCAACATCAACCACTACGGCGACGAGTATTTCCTCGAGGACTTCTCCGAGCCCCTCTTCCGCCGCGATCCCCAGCCGGACAACACCCTCGGCCTCTACCGCCGCGACGACCGCTCGCTGCTCTCGATCCTGAGCCGCTATCAGCTCAACGACTTCTACCGCTCCGACACGCGGCTGCCGGAGGCGATCTTCGACACCGTGCGCACGCCGCTCTTCAACCTCTTCGACCTGCCGGTCCACCGCGAAAGCAACTACTCGCTGGGCATGATCGGCGAACGCGCGGCCGACGGCACCAGCAACCTGATCATCAACCCGCTGAGCACCCTCACCACCGCCGACCTCGCCACCCCCGGACTGCTCGCCGAACTCTCGGGCTACGAACGCTCGCTGGCCGAGGAAATGGTCAGCCTGCCACTCGGCGACCCGCGCCGGGAAACGATCCGCCAACAACTCAACGACGCCGGCTACCTGCGCTTCCACGGCTACGAGCAGTTCTCGATGCCGATGATGTTCGGCGACTTCCTGAGCCTCACCCCGCAGGCAGGCGTCGGCTACACGCGCTACGCGATGGTCGACGGCCCCGACGACGGGTTCGGCCGCCCGATGCTCCACCTCGGCACCGAAGCCTCGGTGAAGTTTTCCAAAGACCTCGGCGACATCCGCAACCGCGCCCTCGGCATCAACGGACTGCTCCACGTGCTGCAGCCGTACGCGGTCTGGTCGATGGTCTCCAGCGACGACTTCGTCGCCGGCGACCCGGGAGTCGACCGCCTCTCGCCAACCACCCGCCCGCGCACGCTCGACCCGATGCGCTTCGGCGCCATCGACCAGATCGAAAGCTGGAACATCGTGCGCTTCGGTGCGCGCAACCGCCTGATCACCCACCGCGACCAGCAGTCGTTCTCGTGGCTCTATCTGAACACCTACATCGATGCGTTCTCCGACGACCCCGAGGGCGACCGCAGCCTTTCCAACCTCCACAACGACGTGCTGTGGAAACCACTGCCCTGGCTCAACTTCGAAACCGAAACCCAGTTCCCGCTCGTCAACGGCGGCTCGGGATTCAGCGAACTCTACTCTCGCGCGATCTTCCTGCCGTCGGACTTCTTCGAATTCTCGATCGGCTACCGCTGGCTCAACGGCCACCCCTTCCTCCAGGACTCCTCGCGCGTCGACCTCCGCACCTACTCGCAGGTCACGGAAAACTGGGGCGTGAGCACCCGCCACGTGTTCGAAATGGATGACAGTGTGCTCGAGCAGCAATACTACACCCTCCACCGCGACCTCGGCAACTGGGT
Organism: uncultured bacterium; assembly: GCA_965650215.1. Taxonomy (GTDB): domain Bacteria; phylum Verrucomicrobiota; class Verrucomicrobiia; order Verrucomicrobiales; family Akkermansiaceae; genus Luteolibacter. The sequence continues at coordinate 13,875 of CBFGOB010000026.1, forward strand.
CGGCGGCATCGGCCTGACCGCCATCGACACCCGGCTCAATGAGGAATACGGCATCCTGTTCACCCTCACCCTGAAGGATTTCCCCTCGGTCGCCTTGCCTTTCTCCTATGATGGGGAATAGTGGCGCACCATGCCACAGTCCGCAGATTCCCTCCTCTCCGCCCTCCGCTGGCGCTACGCCACGAAGCAATTCGACCCGAACCGCAGGATCCCGCAGGAAACCTGGGACGCCATCGAGGAGTCGCTGGTCCTCACCCCCTCCTCCTTCGGCCTCCAGCCGTGGAAATTCATCGTCGTCCAAAACCCGCAGCTGCGCGCCAAGCTGCTCACGGAATCATGGAACCAACCGCAGGTGACCGACGCCTCGCACTTCATCGTGCTCGCCGCCAAGACCGACCTCCGCATCGATGACATCGAGCGCTGGATCGCACGCATGGGCGATGTCCAGGGCAAGCATCCGGAACAACTCGCTCCCCTCAAGGGCATGATCGCCGGCTTCTCGGAACGGATGAGCCACGACGAACGCCGCGAATGGAACGTGCGCCAGGTCTACATCGCGCTCGGACAACTGATGACCGCCGCCGCCGTCATGGGCATCGATGCCTGCCCGATGGAAGGCATCAGCCCCAGCGCCTACGACCGCGTGCTCGGCCTTGAGGGCGGCGACTACGCCACCGTTGTCGCCTGCGCCCTCGGTTACCGCGCGGAAGGCGACAAGTACGCCAGCACCCCCAAGGCCCGCTACGAACGCGCCGAGGTGGTGAAACATCTTTGATCCCCGTGCGTATGAAAGCACAGACGGACACGGATCCACACCGGTGAAGAGTGATGTTCGGATGAGAAAACCGGTTCATTGAGCAACTCAATCACCGGTCTCTTTTCCCGATCAGTGTTCATCGGCGTCCATCTGTGGTTCCACCAAGAAATCGCCATGCCACATTTGCTGAAAGCCCTGTCGATTGCCATGGGCGCCCTGCTCATGGCCGCCTGCTCGAAACCCCGGGAGCAGGCGCAGGGCAAGATTTGGCACGTCGATCCGGTCCACGGCAGCGACCAGGCCAGCGGCGACTCC
>CBFGOB010000027.1:0-14912 GCA_965650215.1 uncultured bacterium
CTGGTCGGCATCGGACAGGCGACCCTCCTCCATCGTGCCAAACAAGCGGCCTTGCACCCAGAATTTTTCCGACTCGGAGGTCCAGCGCAGGGCGACGGAGCCGGTGAGCGGCAAAAGGCGGCTGGGATGGTCGGTCACCAGAGGGCCACCGAGATACTCGGGGGTCTCGCTGCGGCCATCCTGCCAGGCGGTGAAGCCGCGCAAGGTCCACTGCGGCGCGATTTCCCAGATTCCCTCAAGCTCGATCCCGAAGATGTAGCCGTTGCCCGCATTGGTCACCCGTTGGTCGCTGGAAAGCGCGCTCTCGTCGACGGAGACGATCTGGTCGGAAACGTCGGTGTAAAAGACCGACATCTCCACCGCCACATCCCCGGCCACCCGCCGGCCACCGATTTCGTAGGTGAGGTAATTCTCGGGGTCGACATCGAGCGACCCGAGGGACTCGATGCCGGACTTGGAGGTCGTCTGGCCGGTCAGGTCATCCAGATTCGGGGCCCTGAAGGCTTGGGAAATGCCTCCAAAGAGGCTCCACTGATCATCGATGCGATAAAGGGCGCGCATGGATCCGACCAGCGACGACCAATCGGGATTTTCGTCAATGCCTCCGCGCAGCGTGGCACGGGCGTGGGTCAGGCGCGCGCCCGTGCTGATCTCCCAACGCTCGGTCGGCCGCCAGATGTATTGGGCAAAAGCACCGAGCAGGTCGTAGCTGGAATCATCCGCCAGCGGCAAGGCCTCGGCATACGCGGTGCCGGCATTGTTGTTGTCAAAACCACTGCTGTCGACCTCGTCCCGGTAGTAATCCAAGCCATACACCCATGTCCCCGCGTCGGTGTCCGTCTCGAGGGTCACGTCGAGGCCGTAAGTGTCCAGATCGATGTGACGCTGGCGGATGTTGCGGCTGTTGAGCGGATTGTTGCGCTCCTGGAACTCGGAATCCGCCGTGGTCTGGTAAGACAAGGTCGCCGACCAACGCTGGATGAGGGCATTTGCCAAAGGGTTGCTGCCCTTGTAACGGAGATAGCTCAACATGCGCTCCTGGTCGTAAAGGTTGGAGACGAAGGTGCCGGGAGCGGCAACATGGTTGCCGTCGATCCAGCCCGGGTTGTCCAGGGTGCGGTGCCAACGGCTGACCCTGTCCTGGTTCACATACTGGGTCGCGAAGGTCATCGTCGCATCCGGGCCAACCGCCCAATCGGCGCGGAAGTCGAGATTCTCTTCGGGATAGCCGGTGCCGGTCATGCGACCGATCGCGTCACTCGAAATGTCGCCATAATCCTTGCGCGAAAGCCCGAGATGCAGCCCCAGCCTGCCACCGATCCCGGCTTCCGTCTCAAAACGGCCGATGTGGCTGCCCTCTCCATTCATCCGGTATTCATAGGCGGCGCGGCCAGCCTGATACGCCTCCCCGTCAGGCCGGGCGCGGAAATCCGAAAACTTGGTGAACGCATTGACGGTTCCGCCAATCGCATCCGATCCATAAAGCACCGAGCCCTGGCTCCGGATCAGCTCAAGGTGATCGAGCGCGAGTGGATCCACCGTGTTCCAATACTGGACCGGACCGCCACGGTAGGTGGAATTGTTGAGCCGGATGCCATCGACCAGGAGCAGGTTCTGGCGACCGGTGAAGCCCCGGATAAAAGGCGAACCGTGACCGTAGGTGGTTTGCTGCACCAGCACGCCGGGAGTGTACTGCAAGGCCTTTGGCAAGGTCCGTGAGTCATTGTCATCGATCTCGGAGGCATCCAGGTAGGATGACGCGTAGGGCAGGTCCGCCCCGGGTTGGGACGAGCGCGAAGCAGTCACATAAAGCGGCTCCAACAGGTTCTGGGCGGACAAGCTGCCGACACCGGCGAGACACATGATGGCAATGGCGAATTTCATGGGTCCACTGCATGACAGCCCGGCACCGGCGCGTCAACCGGGGGCAAGGGACAAATAGTGTCCATGACGGTCGGCCGGTGGTCTCAAAGCGTCCCTCAATCGCCAGGACGGTGCAGCCCCACCCGCTGCAGCTTCTGCCTCAGGGTCCCGCGATGGATTTGCAAGGCACTGGCAAGGCGGGTTGGCTTCATTTCGTGCTTTTCGAGCAGGTACCGCAGCAGCTTGCCCTCGATCCGCTGGATCAATTCATCATAACTTGGCAGCAGCTCGTCCGGTTGGGACAAGGCCGCGTCGACCCAACGCTTGAGCACGGTTTCGAGCTCGTTGCCGAGCAGTGCCTCCTGCTCGGAATCCGCCGCCATGGCCGCCACATGCGCAGGCAAATGGCTGAGGAATACCGTGCCGCCCTGACTCATGGACAAGGCGTAGTCGATCACATGCCTCAGCTCGCGGACATTTCCCGGCCAATCGTAGGCCTGCAGGGCCGCCATCACCGGCGGGGTGATCCTCGGTGCTCCTCCCTCGCGGCGCATTTCGGCAAAAAACGCACACAATGCCGGGATGTCGCCACTGCGCTCGGCCAAAGCCGGGACCGGAACGGTCAAGGGACTCAGGGCGTAATACAAATCCTCGCGCAGCAAACCCTGGCGCACCGCATCGGCCGGATTCCCGCTGCTGGTTGCAATCACTCTCGCCCTGTCCGTCCCGGGCTCGGCCAACCAGGCAGCCAGCGATGATTGCAAACCCCACTCCAACAACCCGATCTCATCCAGAACCATGCTGCCCGACGTCAGCGAACGGAACTCACGGTCGTCACGAATCCCACCGCACGCCAGAACCTGCAGCGGTTCCCCCGAACGCCTGCTCTGTGAGTGGATCACGTTGGCCACCAAGCTCTTGCCCGCTCCGCCAGGACCACTGATCAGCACCGGCACCTCGACCGCACAGGCCCGAGCGATGCCCAAAAAGGTCTCTTTCAAACAGGGGGCCCCACCGATCAGGGCCGGAGAGTCCGGCTCGGCCTCGATGCCGCTGCCATCGCTCTCGATCCGCACCTGCGGCGCCAAGAGCGCGTCCAGCGTCTGTTGGAAATGCCTCATGTCGAGCGGTTTGGTCAAATAGGCCGTCGCACCCGACTTCTGCGAATCAATCGCATGGCGCAGTGTCGCATGCGCGGTGATCACCAGGACCGGCACCGTCGATCCCGAATTCCGCAGCGATTCCAAAACCGCCAGACCGCTCATGTCGGGCAGGCCGATGTCGACCACGACCGCCTCGAAGGACGCTTCGCCGAAGGATTTCAACCCGGCCTCACCGGAGGCGACCAAGGTCGGCAGATGCCCCATCCTCCGCACCAACAGCGCAATCGCAGCCCCCAAGGCATGCTCGTCTTCAATGATCAGGATCGGACTGGCTTTCATGCGGTTTCAGTACCCTTCGGCGATTTCGGCAATTCGATCAACACCGAAGCGCCCCGCGGATCCTTGCCGCGCACCGACAAGCTCCCACCGTGCGCTTCGCATATCGCTTTCGCAACTGCCAATCCCAATCCCATTCCTCCCTCCTTCTCGGAAAAAAACGCATCTCCCAGATGCTCCAGCGCCCTGGCACTGAAGCCCGGGCCCTCGTCCGCCACCGACACCCATGCCCGATCGGCATCCTCTCCCACCCCGAGGGTCACACGCCCCCCGATGGCATCGCCTGCACGGCATTGATCAAGACATTGCCAAGAACCTGCTGGATGCGCTGACGGTCGGCGGAAATCATCACCGGGCCTGCCGGAGCTTGCTCCCAATCGATGCAAACCCCCGCGTGGGCGGCCTGCGGCAGCATCAGCTCGCGCGCATGCCGGATCGATTCCACCAGATCCATGCGGGCCAAATGCGGCGGCTCGGGTCTGGCATAATTCATCCACTGCCGCACCAGCGATTCGAGCCGCTCGGCCTCGCTGAGCACCAGGCGGCGCGATTCGGCGAAGTCGCCGGGAGAATCGACATCCATCAACTGCGCATGCAGGCGGATGGCCGAGACCGGATTGCGGATCTCATGCGCCATGCCCGCCGCCATGCGCCCGAGAATCGCATGGCGCTCGGCCTGGCGCCTCAAGTCCCGCTCCTGCTCCAGACTCCGATGGGTTTCATGCAACACCCGGGCAAGACTGCCGATCTCATCCTTCCTGCCGAGCGGCAAGCCACGCAGCTCGTTTCCGGAACCCACCTGCGGCAGCAATTGCACCAAGGCCCTCAGCGGTTGGATCACCCACTTCGACAGGCCGTAACCCAGGACCAGCGACAGGCACCAGAAGATCCCGAGAGCCAGCCATGCATCGGCGCTCATTTGCGACAAATCCCGCACGAAGCCCTCCTTCACAAACAGCATGTGCATTTCACGGTCGCCGCGAACCCCCACCGCCAGCCTGCCATCCGGCAACTCGACGGCTTTGCCATCCCATGCGACATGCTTCAGCAAAAGCGGATCAAAACCAAACCCGGGCGGACCGATCAGCCGCCCGACGCGCGCATGCCAGAAAAACACCCGCAATCCGGTGATCTCGCTCAAGCGCTCGGCCATCATCTCCGACTGCACCAAGCGCGTGCGCACGATGAAGCCGGCATTCACCCTGGCCATGGCCTCGAAGGCTTCCCTTTCCTCAGACTTGCGGTGACGCTCGAACACCACCCACAAGCTCAAGGAACCCAGCAGCACGAACAGCGCGACGCTCAGCGGGATCCAAAGCCGCAGGCTGCTCGCTGCCGGAAACCCACTCCCTGAATGACGGATCGATGTCATACTCGACGGCAGGCCTCACTCGGGTTGCTTGCGGAAACCGTCCAACAGCTCGTATTCCTTGCGGGTAATGCCATATGGCCCCTCGAATTCCACATTGCGCGGATGCTCGTGACGGATCTTGCAGGCATAGGCTCGGCGCCTGTCGAGGTAGTAAAGGATCAGATACTCGTAGCGCTCGTGATAGGTCTCCGCGAGGAAATCGGGCAGCCCTCTGACGGAGATGAAGGCTTCCAGATCCGGATGCGCCGCCGCCAAGGTCGTGAGACGGTAATGGCCGAATGTCGACGGTTCCTCCCTCACCCACATCATCTTGTTGCGCGCGAGAGAGGCGGCACTCCCCGGCAGGCCGGATTCCTCATAGCCGGCACAGGCCGTCGTGAACAGGAGGCAAACCGCCGCCAGCCCGCGCAGGGAAAACAATCCGACCATGAATTTCACTCCAGTCATCCGATCTCAATTTGCCACCGCCGACATCTCACGCATTCGCTCGCGATCCAAGCGAATGATGCGCATCAGCTCCTGAATGTTGGGACGGCTGGCCTCGGAGTCGACGAAAAACGCGGTTTCCATCGGCACGAGATACTCGACGGCGGAGTTGATCCCGATCAGTTTCCCGCCCGCATCCAGCACCGCACCGCCGCTGTCCCCCGGCTTCAAGGGCAGGTCCATCTTGAACAGTCGGCTCGCCGTCCAACGCGATTCGGGCGGCAGATCGGTCAGCAGCTTGCCAAACATCTTCTGGGACCCGGTCGCGATCCCGACGTGAAACACCTTGGTCCCCTCCGGGACCCAGCGGTCCGGATCGCTCCAGCGGAAATAACCCGGCGTGGCCATTTCCACATGCAGCAGCACCAGATCGGCAGCGCGGTCGCTCCAAACGACCCTGGCTTCACGCCAGCCACGCTGTTCGCCATACCAAAGAAAGATCGTGCAATCGAGATAGCCCTCGATCACGTGATGTGCGGTCAGGAAATACCCGTCCGGGGTCACCGGCGTCGCAGATCCTCCCTCGGCATGGGACGGAATCGCCATGGCATGGCGACCCGCGTCGTTCCGCGGCTTCCAACGGGGTTTGTGGCTGACAATCACCGCGCTCGACCAACGCATGCTCTCGTGGCGGACGGTCGCACGGATCGGCCGGGAGTCGGGCTTGGGCGCAATGCGGCATGCCGGTAAAAGCAGCAGCAAGGCAGAGACGCATGTCATCCAACGCAACATCGCGGCAATAGGAGCACAGACCTGTCGAAAGGTCACCTGATTTCAAAAATCCACGATCAATCTCTCGACCATCTTGCGGAAGGGCGCAGCCATCGCCAGACCGGCAAGCTCATCGACCGTCACCCAGCGATCCCCCTCGCCAAGCAGCGACAGGTCCCGGGCAATCCCGCCATCATGCACTTTGAGCGTCACACGGTAGCGGGTGATCCCATACTTCGATTCGCCGATCACCGGCAAAGCCCCCAGCTCCGCCGCTTCCCGCAGTGGCAATTTCCACAGGCCGGTCCGGCGCCGACCCTGCTCATGGTGCATCAGCAGACGCCCGCCGGAATCCCGCAACCACAACGCATGCTCGGCGATCTCGGTCACTTGGACCTTGCGTCCCTTGACCGGCAGCAAGGCCGGCTCGGAACTCACGCAGCACATCGCCACCGGACAAGCCAGGCAGTCCGGTGACTTCGGCCGGCAAATCTGCTGCCCCAACTCCATCAGGGCTGCGTGATATTCCCGGGGGTGCCGGTCATCCGCCAGCAGCGCCGCCCAATCCCACAGCTGCTTCCCCCCGGAACTGTCATCAATCGGGGCATGGAAATCCATCAGACGCGCCAGCACCCGGGCGACATTGCCATCGACCAACACCGCGGGTTTGCCGAAGGCAAATGCCCGCAAGGCCCCTGCGGTATAGCGCCCCACCCCAGGCAGGCGAAGCAGCTCATCCAGTGCCTCCGGAAACCGCCCGCCATGATCGTCCCTCACCGCCCTGGCGGTTTCCCTCAGCATGCGGGCACGTCGATAATACCCGAGCCCTTCCCAAGCCTTGAGCAAGTCCTCGTCACCGGCAGTGGCGAGCCGTTCAACATCGGGAAAGGCCTGCAGAAACCTCGTGTAGTAGGCTTTGCCCAGAACCGTCGCGATCTGCGTTTGCTGCAGCATCACCTCGGAGACCAGGATCGCATAGGGATCGGTCGTGCGCCGCCACGGGTAATCCTTGGCCTGTCGGCCGAACCAGGCCCGCAATGCCTTGCGGAATGCCAACTTGGCATCCGGCAGCTTCATGGTCGGCAGGGGCTTCAACACCCGGCAAAGCTCAGCCGAAACCCGCCCGATGGCCAACAGAATCCTCATGCCGCCACAGGATCCGCAAGCAGACGCTCCAGGGCCCGGGACAGGCCGGATTCCGGCTTGATCCCCGGCCCGTAAACCCCGACTCTCCCCGCCGATGTCCACCGCCGTCCAACACACCCTTGCCGACTCCGCGACCCTTGAGGGCACCTCGCTCCACACCGGGGAAAAAGTCACGCTCACCATCAAGCCCGCACCCGAGGACTACGGCTTCAAGTTCCGCCGCATCGACCTGCCGGACCAACCCTTCATCAATGCCGACGTCCAAAAGGTCCAAACCGTCGAGCGCGCCACCACCCTCGCCGAAGGCTCGGTCAAGGTCCACACCGTCGAACACGTCATCTCGGCCCTCACCGGCATGGGCGTTGACAATGCCCTCATCGAAATGAACGCCAACGAGCCGCCGATCGGCGACGGCTCGTCCCGACCCTTTGTCGAACTCATCAAAAAAGTCGGACTCAGCCCGCAGAACAAACCCCGCCGGGTCTGGGAAATCCGCGAGCCGCTGCACTTCGAATCCAAGGATGGCACGATCATCACCATCGTCCCCTCCAAAACCTTCAAGGTCTCGGTCACCAATGTCGGCCCCGACGGCCGCTTCACCCAATACTTCTCAACCGAAGTCACCCCCGCCACCTACGAGAAGGAAATCGCCGCCGCCCGCACCTTCGTTTACTACGAGGACGTCAAACCCCTTCTCGAAAAAGGCCTGATCAAGGGCGGCTCGCTCGAAAGCGCGGTCGTGATCCGCGGCAACGAAATCATGTCCAAGGAGCCGGTCCGCTTCCCGAACGAGTTTGCCCGCCACAAAGCGCTCGACCTCATCGGCGACCTCATGCTCTCCGGCATCCGCTTCACCGGCCACGTCATCGCCGTCAAACCCGGCCACGGACCGAACACCCAGATGGCCGCCAAACTCAAGGAGGAATACCAGCGGATGCGCTCGATGGTCCCCGGCCCGATCAACCTCCCCGAAGGCGAAAGCGTCCTCGACATCAACGAGGTCCAACGCATCCTGCCGCACCGCTACCCCTTCCTCATGGTCGACCGCATCGTCGACATGGTCGGCGATACCCGCTGCGTCGGCCTCAAGAACGTCACGGTCAACGAACCGTTCTTCCCCGGCCACTTCCCCGGCCACCCGATCATGCCCGGCGTGCTGCAACTCGAGGCCATGGCCCAGGTCTCCTCGGTCCTCATGCTGCGCAAACCGGAAAACGTCGGCAAAATCGGCTACTTCATGAGCGCCGACAACGTCAAGTGGCGCCGCCCGGTCCTTCCCGGAGACACGCTGCTGATCGATACCGAAATCCTCAAGATGCGCGGCTCGATCGGCCAAACCCGCTGCCGCTGCATGGTCAACGGCGAAGTCGTCTCGGAAGCCGAACTGAAGTTCGCGCTGATGGACCGCTGAGCCCACCGGGCAGCGCGGGCACCACGTCCGCCACATGAAGCCCCTCTTCCTAGATAAGGACGGGGGTTCAACCCTTTGTTTCAAAAACCAAGGTCAATCCAGCAGCTTCCACAAGGTCGCGGTGATTTCTTCGCGACCCAACATCCCGGCAGCGCAGGCAAGTGTCAGATTTTCCCAATCCTCACAATCAGGTTTGGGGCGGTGACCATTGATCTCGAGAAAAACAAGACAAGCGCCTAGAGCGACACTTTTGTTGCCATCAACGAATGGATGATTGCTGCAAACATAGAACAAATAAGCCGCAGCAACTTCCACAGTATCCGAAAAAGTGGATGCACCTCCGAAGGTCGCTTGCGGTGCGCTGGTAGCAGAAAGCAACAATACCGCATCACGCAATCCATCCGACCCTCCGAAGAGGCGTATCGCAGCCGCATGGATTTCCATCACTTGCTCTGTCGTCAAGTGAATGCATTGGTTTGAGTCCGTGATCATGCCAAGCGCTTCATGGTTTGCGCATACCGCTGCATGACATCCTCCACCTTGGAGCTAAACTCTTCAGGTGTTAACTCCGGCCTCATGGGTGTAATCACAATCGTCTTTCCCGCATGCACCTCCACATTCACCTCATCCCCCGGCTTCAAATGGGCGAGTTGGAGCAAGGTGGAATCAAAGATAATCCCGTGGGAATTCCCGATTTTGGTGATGGTCTTAATCATGGTTAAACAATGTTTTACATCAACCGCAATGCCAACCATCAAGTCCAGGAACTTGCTTGTGCAGTTACCCGATCACATCTCGAGCTGCGGGCGGCCGGGCTCCGGCCAATCGACGTGGTAGAATTTGCCACGCGGCTGATCTACCCGCTCGTAGGTGTGGGCACCAAAGTAGTCCCGCTGCGCCTGCAGCAGGTTGGCCGGCAGTCTCGCGGCACGGTAGCTGTCGTAGTAGGTCAACGCGCTCGACAGACACGGCGCGGGAACACCATGCAGGGCCGCTTCGGATACCACCATGCGCCACTGGCACTGGAGCCGGTCGACCTCGCCCTGGAAGTAGGGGTCGAGCAGGAGGTTGGCCAGCAGGCCGTCGCGCTCGAAGGCTTCCGTGATCTTCTGCAGGAAGACTGCGCGGATGATGCAACCGCCGCGGAAAATCTGCGCGATCTTGCCGAAGTCGAGTTTCCACGCGTATTCGTTCTGCGCCTCGCGCATGAGCTGGAAGCCCTGGGCGTAGGAACAAATCTTGGAGCAGTAGAGCGCGGCGTGAATCGCCTCGATGAGCTTGGCCTTGTCACCCGCATACGGCTTGTCGGGACCGGTCAGGATCCTGCTGGCCGCAAGGCGCTCGTCCTTGACCGCCGAAATGCAGCGCGCGAACACCGCCTCGGCCACCGTCGGCGCCGGCACGCCCATGTCGAGCGCACTCACGCTGGTCCACTTGCCGGTACCCTTCTGGCCCGCCGTGTCGAGGATCATGTCGACCAGATCGCTGCCGGTCATCGGATCCTTCTGGCAGAGCACCTCGCCGGTGATCTCGATGAGGAAACTGTCGAGCACGCCCTGGTTCCATTTCTTGAACACCGCGCCAATCTCGGGAGCGCTCATCCGGAGCAACTTGCGCATCAGGTCGTAAGCCTCGCAAATCATCTGCATGTCGCCGTATTCGATGCCGTTGTGCACCATCTTGACGTAGTGGCCGGCACCATTCTCGCCGATGTAGGTCGCGCAGGGAACGCCACCGCTGATCGGCTTGCCGGGAGCGGCTCCCTTGAGCTCCTTGCCGGTCACCGGATCCACCTTGGCGGCGATCGCATTCCACACCGGCTCAAGATGCGCGTAGGCGGCGGCATCACCTCCGGGCATCAGGGCCGGACCGAAGCGCGCCCCTTCCTCACCGCCGGAAACCCCGCTGCCGATGAACAGGAAACCCTTGGCCTTCAGCTCCTGCTCGCGGCGGATCGTGTCGGTCCACTTGGCATTGCCTCCGTCGATGATGATGTCGCCCGGCTCGAACACCTGGGTAAGCGCGTCGATGACCGCATCGGTCGCCTTGCCGGCCTGGACCATGATCACCGCGCGGCGCGGACGCTTCAGGCTGGCGGCGAATTCCTCGAGCGTCGCCTGACCGACGAGACCGCCGGGAGTGTCGGGGTTTTCAGCGACGAATTTTTCCATCGTCGCGGTGGTGCGGTTGTAGACCGAGATTTTGAAGCCGTGGTCGGCAATGTTGAGGGCCAGGTTCTGCCCCATGACGGCGAGGCCAATCAGGCCGATATCGGAGAGTTCTTGTGACATGATCGTAATGTGTGTGTGTTGATTTGATAAAAAAGAATGAACCACGAAACGCGCAAAAAGCACGAAATGTCAGGCATGCAAAGCGTGCTTCATGGATCGAATTTGATTCAATTCCGTGGAATTTCGCGTCTTTCGTGGTTTCAATCCCGGGTTTTTCTCAGCGCACCACCCGGGCACCGCCGCCACCCATGACTTTTTCGACTTCCTTGCGGGTCACCATCGAGGTGTCGCCGGGGGTGGTCGACGCCAGGGCGCCGTGCGCGGCACCGTAATCGACGGCGAGCTGCGGGTCGTTGTGCTCGATGAAACCGAATTGAACACCGGACGCGAACGAATCGCCACCGCCGACCCGGTCGAGGATTTCGAGATCCGGATACTTGCGCGATTCGTAGAACTTGCCGTCGTGCCAGAGGATCGCCGACCAATCGTTGACGGTCGCGGTCTTGACCCCGCGCAGTGTCGTGGCCGCCACCTTGAAGTTCGGGTAGGCCTTGACGGCGGTCTCGATCATCGCCTTGAAGGCATCGAGCTCGATGTTGCTGATGTTGTGATCCACCCCCTCGACCTCGAAGCCGAGCGAGGCGGTGAAGTCCTCCTCGTTGCCGATCATCACATCAACATACTTCGCGATCTCGCGGTTGACCTCCTGCGCCTTGGCGAGCCCGCCGATCGTCTTCCACAGCGAGGGACGGTAGTTGAGGTCGTAGGACACCACCGTGCCATACTTGTTGGCGGCCTTGACCGCCTCAACCGTCAGCTCGGCGGTCGACTCGGAAAGCGCGGCGAAAATCCCGCCGGTATGGAACCAACGGACGCCGAGTTTGCCGAAGATATGGTCCCAATCGACGTCACCCGGCTTGAGCTGGGAAGCGGCCGTGTTGCCGCGGTCGGGATTGCCCACCGCCCCGCGGATGCCGAATCCGCGCTCGGTGAAATTCAGCCCGTTGCGCACCGAACGGCCGATGCCGTCGTCCTCACGCCATTGGATGAACTCGGTCGACACCCCGCCCTGCATGATGAAATCCTCGACCAGATGGCCGATCTCATTGTCGACAAACGCGGTCACGACCGCGGTCTTGTAGCCGAAACATTTGCACAAGCCGCGCGAGGTGTTGTATTCGCCACCGCCTTCCCAGACCTGGAACTGACGGGCGGTGCGGATCCGGCCTTCACCGGGGTCGAGCCGCAGCATCACCTCGCCCAAGGACAGCTGGTCAAAGGCACATTCGGATTTGGATTTGATTTTCAGGGGCATGGGATTGGAAATTGGAGATTGGAAATTGAGGGATTGGGGATCGGTTCTTCAAAAAACTGATAACAGATGACAAACAGCCTCATCACTGAGCCACCTTGAAGTCGCTGAGCTTCCAGCGTGCCTTGCGGGCTTCCTTGGCAAGGTCGTTGAAGGCCTGGATCTCGGCTTCGGAGAAGAGCAGTCCGCCGTTGCGGGCACACTTGGCGGCAGCTTCAGCTTCGAACTGTCCGGGCAACACGCAGTTCTCGTTGCCGTGGCCGAGGATGTCGTCGATGACCGCCTTGACGTTCTGCATCTGGCTGCGGCCTTTCGCAAACGCGCCGGCGTTCATCGCGTCCGGATGCCAGACCTGGAAGAAGAAGCAGCAGGTGCCCTTGTCGTCGCCGACCTTGTCCCAACGGTTGCGGATCGTCGGCAGCGAACCACCGATGAAACCACCGATGATCTCATTCATCAGCGCCAGGCCGTAGCCCTTGTGCGCGCCGAAGGGCACGAGATACTTCGCCTGATTCGGATCGGTCGTCGGCTGGCCGTTCTCATCCACCGCCGCACCGGGAGGCAGCTGCTTGCCTTCGCGGGCGAGTTGCTGGACCCGGCCCATGGCCACTACGGAAGTCGCCCAGTCGATGACCAGCGGATAACCGATCGCCTCGGTCGTCGGAAAGCCCCAGGAATGCGGATTGGTGCCGAGCGTCGGGTACTTGCCGCCGAATGGCACGACCTCGGCCAGGGCCGCAGTGCAGTTGGTGTAGGCGATGTATCCGCGGCGCGCGGCCTCCATCACGTAGCCGCCACCCCAAAGGTAATGGAAGGCATTGTCGACCGACACCATGCCGACGCCGTATTTGTCCGCCATCTGGATCGCCGCCTCGATCGCCTCGTAGCCGGTCGCCTGACCGAGCTTCTTGTTGGCATTCCAGACCTGGGCACCGCGGAAGCGGGTTTTGATTTTCTCGATCTTCGCCTTGGGCACGCAACCACCGGCCGCAGAGCCGAACAAATGGTCGAGGTGCAGGGCCTTGAGCGCGTTGTGGGTGCGGATGCCGTGGCGGCTGGCCTCGGCACAAAACTGCGCACCGGCCGCAGCCTCGGAACCCGAGTAGCCACGCTTGCGGTAAACGGCGGCGACCAACGCGTTGTGCTGGTCCTCGGGAACGACATAGAAGGTTTCGGACATGGCTTCGATGGGTTGGGAGATTAAAGCAAAGCGGCGGGAATTGCGACGGAGTTGACCTGTGCCAGCGGTTTCTCGCCACGCAGCATGTTCAGCAGGTTCTGGGCGGCCATCATCGCCTGGCGCTGCACGCTCTCATACGTGCGCGAGCCGATGTGCGGGGTGACGATGCAGTTCTTTGCCTTGAGCAGCGGGTGATCCGCAGGCGGCGGTTCTTCATCAAGAACGTCGGCACCGTACCCACCGACTTTCCCGCTCTCGAGCGCGGCGGCGAGGTCCTCGGTTTTGACCACTTCACCGCGACTGCAGTTCAGAATGATCACGCCATCCTTCATGCCGGCGATCGTCTCGGTCCGGATCATGTCGCGGGTCTCTTCGGTGAGGTTGGTGTGCAGGGAAATCACTTCGGATTGCGCGAACAACTCGGCCACACTCGCCGCACGCGCGATCCCGTGCTGGGCGGTGAAGGCCTCGTCCCAATAGACGTCATAGCCGATCACCGACATGCCGAAGGCCTTTGCACGGATCGCGACTTCCTTGCCGATCCGGCCGAGCCCGACGATACCGATCGTCTTGCCCATGATCTCATGACCGGTCAGACGCTTCCAGTTGCCGGAACGGGTGAAATTCACTTCCTCCACCAGCCGGCGGCTGAGCGCCAGCAACAAGGCGAAGGTGTGCTCGGCAACCGTCGTGTGGTTGACCCCCGGACAAAACGACAGCGGAATCCCCATCTCGGTCGCGGCCGCCACATCGATCTTGTCCACGCCGATGCCATACTTGCTGAGGATCTTCAAGCGCGGCACCGCCTTCTCCAGCACCGCACGCGTGATCTGATCATCACCGCACAGGATCGCGTCGAAGTCCCCCACCAACTCGAGCATCCGCGACTCGGAAAGCGGCCCGCGCTCGCGGACAATCTCGACGCCGGTCGACTCGAGCAACTCGTGATGCGCGCCGGGAATGTCTTGGTAGGATGTGGTGGTCAGCAGGATTCGGACGGAACTCATGGGTGTTTGGGGTTGCGGTTGCGTTGCATCCTACACGTGTAGGTTTTTGTCAATCGGGAATGCCCTCAGCGGCGCACTTTGGCGGTGGAATTGCGGATCACGAGCTTGGGACGCACCGACGACTCCTGCGGCGGCCCGTGGCGGTTGGGTCCGGACAAGCGCTCGAGGATCCCCCGCACCGCCAGATCCATCAGGCGCTCGGTCTGGTGATCGACCGAGGTCAGCGACGGATAAAAATGCTCGGCAACCGCCATGTTGTCGTAGCCGACGACCGAGACATCCTCCGGCACACGGATCCCGTCCTCGCGCAGGCGGTTGATCGCGCCGATCGCAATCCGGTCATTCAGCGCGATGATTGCCGTCGGCATGCCCTTGGGAAAACGCTCGATCAGCTCGCCGGCCAGTTCGTATCCGTATTCGAAGGCATGCTGGGTCTCCCCCGGGTGGAACAGCTGGACGAAGTCCTTTTCGAAATCCAGGCCGAACTTCGGCGCATGCTGCTTGAGCCCCGGGATCCGCATCGCACCGAAGGGGTTCATCGGGTCGATCCCCAACAAGGCAATGTGCCG
This sequence comes from uncultured bacterium, assembly GCA_965650215.1. Lineage (GTDB taxonomy): Bacteria > Verrucomicrobiota > Verrucomicrobiia > Verrucomicrobiales > Akkermansiaceae > Luteolibacter. The sequence continues at coordinate 14,728 of CBFGOB010000027.1, forward strand.
GTGACCCAGCGCGCTCAAATGTTCAAGCACCAGCCGCATCGAACGCGCCCGGTCGAGCACCACCTTGTCACCCGGAACCGGATGCTCGGGGTCCACCCAGAAACACGGGATGTTCTCGCGCTCGAGCAGGCGGATCATCGAATCGTCCGGCGCCAGTCGCGAAAAGATCCACACCACCGCATCGA
>CBFGOB010000028.1:0-14736 GCA_965650215.1 uncultured bacterium
CCGCTTCTTCTTAACTTATAACTTATAACTACTGACCACTACCGCTCGACCTCAGCCCTCTCCCTGAAGGTCAGTAAGAAGAGAACGGTGACGGCGAGGGCAATCCCGGCCGGCATCAGCCAGAATTCCTTTGCTCCTGCCAGCCAACCCTCGGCGGTGCCCGCATCCAAGGCGGATTTGCCGGCCCACCAGTCGAGCACCCAGTTGCCGACGAGCATGCCGGCACCGTAAGTCAGCAACCCGATCAGGCCCTGCGCGCTGGCGCGGATCTCGCGCGGCGCCTTGCGGTCGGTGTAGAGCTGCCCGGTGACGAAGAAGAAGTCGTAGCAAATGCCATGGAGCACGATGCCAAAGACAATCATCGCCGGCACCGAGGGCGTCAGGCCGAATGCCGCATAGCGTGCGACCCAGGCGAGCATGCCGACCAACAGCATTTTCTTCACTCCCAGCTTGCGGAAGAAGAAGGGCACAAGGGCCATGAAGAGGATTTCGCTGACCTGGCCCAAGGCCATCACTCCAGCCGACTTGTCACCAAAGGCCACCTTGTCGACGAAGGGATAGGTCATGGCGTAGTAAAAGGCCAAAGGGATGCAGACGAGAAATGAGCAGATGGCGAACACCGCGAAGGCCGGATCCTTGAACATGCCGAGGGCATCCAGGCCGAGCAGGCGACCGAAGCTGACCTGCTTGCCGCGGGCCTCGGGCGGGGTTGCGGGCAGGGTGAAGCTGTAGAGCCCATAGACCAGACTGACCGCGGCACCCAACTTCATCGGAAACGCCGTCGCGCCGGCATTCTCGATGCCGGGCAGGATCGGAAACGGCAGCAAGCCGAACATCGACTCGGCGACCACCAGGCCTGCCACAATCCAACCGATGGTCCCCCACAGGCGGATCTTGGGAAATTCGCGGTCCGAGTCCGCCACGTTCCGGAAGGTGATCGTGTTGACCAATGCCAGGGTCGGCATGTAGCAGAGGAAATAGGCCAACATCCAGGCAAAGAGCCGGTCGGGACTGTCGGTGATCGTCGAACAGTGCCAAAGCAGCCCCGCACCCACGATGTGGAGGATCGCATTGATCCGCTCGGCATTGAAATACCGGTCCGCCACCAGGCCGACGAAGAGCGGGGCGATCAGCCCGGCCCAGTTCGAGGTCGAGTACAATTTGCCCACGACGTTCTGGCCTTCGAAAATGATCCCCAGGTAGCCGCCAAGCGGCACAAAGAAAGCTCCCCAGACAAAAAACTGGAGGAACATCATGATCGAAAGACGGGTGATCGTGGCAGCTTGCGAGGTGGGCATGATGGAAAAAACCTTTGAGTAGAATCCCATTCCGCCGAAAGCCGGGAGCTGAGGCAAGCAAAAGGATCGGTCCCCGGACCTCCCCTGTCCCGGGTAGCACCCTCGGAAAGGGCGCACTATCCCCACAGAAGGACAGACCTTCTATGTCACCAAAGCTGCCAAAGCCCCACAGAGGGACAGACCTTTTGGCCGCCCTGCATACTTTTCATTCTTTGCACTTTCCAGAATTGCGCTTATCCACATTCTCTACCTCCATGTCCAAAAAGACTTACATCGCGGTGGATCTCGGAGCTGGCAGCGGCCGGGTCATGGCGGCGGTCACCGATGCCACCACGGTCACGCTCAAGGAGCTTCACCGCTTCGAGAACCGCGGAACCGACCTGCCAGGTGGGGCGTTCTGGGATCTGGTCGGCCTGTATCGTGAGATCCTTGAAGGTCTGCACCAGGCCGTGAACACCTATGGCGACTCGATTGTCTCGATCGGCATCGACACCTGGGGCTGCGACTTCAGCCTGATCAACCCGACCGGCACCCTGATCGGCATGGCCCATCAGTACCGGGATCCGCGCTTCGAGGGCATGGCCGAACGGATGCACGAGCGGATGAGCGAAGCCGACATTTATGCCCGCACCGGCATCAAGACCAATTTCTACAACAGCTCGCTGCACCTGCTCGCGGAGCGCCGGCGGGACAACCCGGCACTGCAGGCCGCCCGGCGCCTCCTGTTCATGCCCGACATCCTCGCCTACTGGTTGACCGGCCGTCAGACGGTCGAGCGCACGATCGCCTCGACCTCGCAATTGCTCGACCCCCGCACCGGCGACTGGGCCTGGGAAGTGATCGACGCCCTCGACCTGCCGCGCCACCTCTTTGGGGAAATCGTCGCCCCGGGAACCGTCATTGGCCCGATCCGCCCGGAGGTCGGCCACTACATCGGCAAAAACGACATCCCGGTCGTCGCCACCGCCAGCCACGACACGGCGGCCGCCGTAGCGGGCATTCCGCTCGAGGGCGATGACCATCTCTGGCTGTCCTCCGGCACCTGGTCGATCCTGGGGATTGAATCCACCACGCCGATCACCACCCGCGCCGCGCTGGAGGCCGGATTTTCGAATGAAATCGGGGTCGAGAACCGCATCCGCTTCCTCAAGAACATCAGCGGCCTCTGGTTGCTGCAGGAGTGCAAACGCCAGTGGGAACACGAAGGCGAAACCATCGGCTTCTCGACCATGGCGAAACTCGCCGAAGCGGCGCCCCCCTTCTCCGCGTTCATCGACCCCGACGATCCGGTCTTCGCCAACCCCGGGGACATGCCCGAAAAAATCGCCGACTGGTGCGCCAGAACCGGACAAACCGTGCCCAAGGACAAGGGTAGCATCCTGCGCGTCGCCACCGACTCCCTCGCCTTCAAATACCGCTTCAATTACGACCACATCGTCACCCTCACCGGACGGAAATTCCAAACCCTCCACATCGGCGGCGGCGGTATCCAGAACCAGATGCTCTGCCAGGCAACCGCAAATGCCATCGGCATCGACGTCATTGCCGGACCGGTCGAAGCCACTTCCTGCGGCAACGTGATCGTGCAAATGCTGGCCACCGGCGATATCGACTCACTGGCTGCCGGACGGCAACTGATCCGCCGTTCCTTCGAGTTCAAACACTACACGCCGCAGGACACCGAATGCTGGAATCATGCCTACCAGGCATTCCGGAAACTGGTCGGTTAGATCCAGGCGAAGAGTGCCATGGATAGCGTTGCATCCCCGTGGGGGCAACTTTCATCCATGATCAAGCCATGGAACCATGCGCCCCCGGCGAGGGCGCGCTACCTGAATCGCTACGGTCCCTCATGTCGAATCTCCCAGACTCCTTCCCTTGGGACCACTCCGTTCAACCCTCGGTCATGTCCGCAAACGGCTTGCGGTGCACCTTGGGCTTGACGGTTTTCTGCAGGGCTTCGATCTCCGCCTGTGCGGAACGAACGGCTTTTTTGCTGTTCAAGGCCTCGATCCGGATCCGCATCGTGTGGGACTTGCCACCCGCCAGGCGGATCACGCGACCCTTTTCCCGCTCGCCGCTCCGCGAGTTGGGATAACAGGTTGCCGGCTCAAGGCCGGTCACGTAGCCGTCCGCTTTGCCCGCCGTGTGTTTCCATACCACGAATGCCGGCAGTTCCTTCAGCGAGAACCTCATCACCGACGCACGGTCACCCGCCGCATTGCGAAGCATCGCCAGGGTCTCGCGGCTGCCGCGCTTGCCCACCAGTTCGTAGAAATACACCTGCTCGGCATATCCGGTCTCCGGGGCACCATAGACCTCGTAATTGGCAATCCCCTCGGCCGCACGCGCATCTCGCGGACAGACCTGCTTGAAGGGTGCCAGGACGCGCGCCCCCTTCTCCAGCAGCGGTGGCCCGTAGTTGATGTGATAGAGCATCTGATGATCGGCAGGCAGGTCGCCGATGTTGGTCACCTTGTCGATGAGCTCCAACTCACCCGACCCGAACTCCGTGCGGATCTCGGTGTTGAGGCGCAGCGCCGAACCGAACATCGAGGCCTCATCGACCTCTCCCCGCAAGATGATGGCCTTGTCGGTGATCTCCAGGGAAACCGCATGCGCCGGGATGTTGGCAATCCTTCCATGTAAGGTGAGTTGGGCTTGCGCGGGCTTGCCATCCTCATTGACCCAGGAATCCGTATGGGGGAAGCCGATGCTGTTGATCCCGCAACGCACGATCCACTCGTTGAAGCCATGCAGCCACCCGAGGCCCTGGCGGTCGTGCAGGTTCACGAAAGCCGGATGCACCGGGGTCTTGACGGGTGAGCTCCAACCCAGGCCCATACCCTCGAAATCCGCCTTCCAAATGCCCATGCCACGGGTCGGCAAAACCAGGAAGCGGAGCCTGCCATTGTCGATTTCAACCACATCGACGCCCTCCTGCAGGCCGCCGCGCAAGGTGTAGGACTTCACCGACCACCCCTGCGGGGTTTTCGCCATGCCCGGCGACTGCGGGCCGAGATCGATCTTCTGGAATCCTTCGGCGGATTCCGTGTCGAGAAGGGTGAAACGCTGGAGTGCCTTGTTCATCGCATGGATCGGTTGGAGGTTTTCAGGGCGGGTGCTGAATTCATTTGTCCGATGCCTTCTCGATCTGTGCGATCAGCTGCGCCCGGGTCGGGCCGGTGGCATGGGTGACGAAGAACGCGGTCGCGGCATTGGCGATGACCAGACGGTTTTTCAAGGGCAGGTCCCCGAGCGAGGCACAGAGGTAGCCGCCGTTGAAGCTGTCGCCAGCGCCCGCGAGGCGGATGACATTTGACTGACGGTCCTGAATCGCATGGGCCTCGCCATCGACGGCGCTGGATGCCGCCGCGAATTCCGGGGTGTGCACGATGAGTTCGTCGAATCCGATCTTTTCCCGCGCCACGGTCAGCGCCGAAGCGATGCCCGCAGGACTCTCGTCGCCGCATGCCACCCCGAGCCTGGCAAACAATTCCATGACTTCGTGCTCGTTGAGGCTGAGCGTCATCGGCACCTTCGCCGCATGGCGCTTGATGAGTTCGAGCGACCTGAGGAACGACTCGCTGGATTTCTTCTTGATGTCGGCGAAATCAAAGAACATCCGCCGCGGCGGGGCCATCGTTTCGTATTGGGACATGAATCCCTCGAAGATCCCGTCGAAGTGGGAGGTCAGCGACCAATAGCCCAAACCGATGATGTCGGCGCCGGCAAACATCGCGCGCAGCTTCTCCGCGCCGAAATGCTTCACGATATCCTCCCAGCACAGGCTGGAAACCGCCTCGAGGTTGCTCATGAGCACCTTGCCATCGGTGAACTCGAAGGCCAGCGTCAGCGCCGGATCCCCGAGCGAATGCAGCTCGCAGCTGTCCTTGAATTCCACAAAGGCCGGATCGATCTCACTGGCACCATACAGCCCCGGCAGTAGGGGCTTGATCCCCAGGCAGGCCGCGATCCGCCCGGTGTTGATCGCGAAGCCGCCTTCACAGCGGCGCTTGGGAACGATCTCGACGCCCACCCCGCCGTCGGCGCGCTTCACCAGCAGCTCGCCGAACTGCTTGAGCTTCGGAATCGCCGAAAACTCTGTCGGGCTCTTGCGCTCCTCGACAATCTCATAGGTCTCGTCAACAAAACCATCGCATCCAAGGAGGATTTTGCCGCTCATCTGGTTGATGTAGTCCGTGTATCGCTTCATGTCCGGGTCGTCTGTTGGGTTGCGTGTCAATACCACCGATCGAAGGCCGTCAAACCGCGGCCTCGTTGCAAACTAACCGTCCCCGGAACCGCACCGAAAGCCGATAGTGCTGCGTGACAACAAAATCGGAATCCATGCGTTTAAACCAATCCATTCCGATGCAAAAAAAGCCGCCCTGCTTGTGGCAGGGCGGCTTCAAATGGGAAGCGATCCGGATCAGTTGGTCACGCGCATCGGCATCAGCACGTAGAGGAAGGTGCCTTCGATGCGCAGCACGCCAGGGCTCATTTCATCGATGAGGTCGAGATAGACCTCGTCGCTGTCGAGCGCGCGAAGCGGGGCTTGAAGGAATTCCGGGTTGAATGCGATCTGCATCGGCGGGCCGGAGTAGGCCACGTCCATCGACTCCTGCGACTCACCGACATCCGGCGAGTTGGCGGTGACCTCGATGCGGTTTTCGCTGAATACCAGTTTGACCGAGTTCGACTTGTCCGAGGAAAGCAGCGAGACGCGGCGCACGGTTTCGAGCAGGGCTTCGCGGCCGATCACCACCCGCTCGTTGCTGTCGCCGGGGATCACCTGGCGGTAGTTCGGGTAGTTGCCTTCGATGAGCTTGCTGCAAAGCAGGCTGTCGCCGATCGCAAACGAAATCTGGCTGTCGCTGAGCTTGACGATGACGTCATTGCTGTCGCCCAGCAGGCGCTGCAGCTCCTGCACGGCCTTGGAGGGGATGATCACATCGGTTTCATGGGACGCGGGGAACTCGAGGTCCGCATCGACCATCGCCAGACGGCGGCCATCGGTCGCCACCAGGGTCATTTTGCCATCGCGGAACGAGGTGAAAATGCCGTTGAGCACGTAACGGGTCTCGTCGGTGGAAATCGCATAGGAGGTCTTTTTGAGGCCGTCGCGCAGAACGTTTTGGGGAATCTTGAACTCCTTGGCACCGGAGAAATCCGGCAGCGGCGGGAACTCGGCCTCACCCAGACCGATGATTTTGAAGAACGACGGACCGCTGCGGATCGAGGCGTGGTTTTTGGAATCCACCGAAACCTCCACTTCGCTCGAAGGAAGTTCGCGCACGATGCTCACCAATCGCTTGGCCGGCAGCGTCGTGGCGCCTTCCTTGTCGATTTGGGCCTCAACGGAACCCGTAATGCCGACATCCAGGTCCGTGGTCGTCAGCTGCAAACGGCCGTCCTTGGCCACCAACAAAACGTTGGAAAGAATGGGCAAGGTGGTGCGGGAGCTGACCACGTGCTGGACCTTCTGCAGGCCGTCGAGAAATGCTTCCTTGGAAATGCGAAACTTCATGGTGGATGAGAGCCGTTGGGTTGACTCGGGCCAGTTTCCGCATTCGCTGCGGCTTGGCAAGCGTTCTGTGAACTTCTGTGAAGAATCTCACAGGGCCCTCAATATCAACGCCTCAGCTGGCTCTCGATCCGGGCAATCGTCTCCCTCAGGCCGGCCTCGTCCCCGATCCGTTCGGCGACCTTCTTGCAGGCATGGATGACCGTGCCGTGGTCCCGGCCGCCGAAGGCCTCGCCGATCTCCATCAAGGACCCCTTGGTCATGGAACGGCTGAGATACATGGCGATCTGGCGCGGGAATGCGATGCTCGCCGGGCGGCGGCGGCTGGTCATGTCGGCCAGGCGCACATCGAAGTATTCGGCGACCGCCTTCTGAATGGCGTCGATGCTGACCTGACGGCTGGCATCTTCGCGCAGCAGGTCGCGCAGCAGGTGTTCGACCTTTTCGACCGAGACCCCCTCGCCCGCCAGCGAGGCATAGGTTGCGACCCGCATCAGGGCACCTTCCAGGCGGCGCACATTGCTGCGGATTTTTTCCGCAAGGAAATTCAGGATCGATTCGTCGACCTTGACCTTCCAGTCGATCGATTTCTTGCGCAAAATGGCCAGACGCGTCTCCATCTGGGGCACTTGCATTTCAACCGTCAGCCCGCACTCGAAGCGCGAAATCAGGCGGGGCTCGAGGTTCTTGATTTCGCAAGCAGGCCGGTCACAGGTCAGCACGACCTGGTTGCGGCCGTCGAGCAGGGTGTTGAAGGTGTGGAAAAACTCTTCCTGCGAGCGCTCCTTGCCCGCAAGGAACTGGACATCGTCAATCAGCAGCACATCGGTGCTGCGGTAGCGGCGGCGGAACTTTTCCAGGTCGCCGCGACGCACCGCATCGATGAACTCGTTGGTGAACTTCTCACAGGTCAGATAGACCACCCGCGAGGCCGGACGCAACTTGAGGATTTCCTGGCCGATGGCCTGCATCAGGTGGGTCTTGCCGAGGCCCGGCCCGCCATGGATGAAGAGGGGGTTGTAGCCGACCCCCGTCTTGTTCGCGACGGCCAGACAGGCGGCGTGGGCGAACTGGCTGTTGGAGCCGACGACGAAGCTCGAAAACGTGTAGGCGGAGTTCAAGCCGGAGCTCTTGATCCGCCGCTCGAGAAGTTCCGCATTCATCTCGGGAGCCTTGGGCTCACGGGGCCTGCGGGCATCCGCGCCATCGATCAAAAGGCAGCCCTGTCCGTCGGCATCCGTCGGACCCGCCACCGCCACCCGCACTTCCCGAACCTCCGGAAAGACCCGGTTGACCGCCAGTGACAATTCCGGCAGGTAATTCGTTTCGACCCACACCTGGTGGATCTCACCCGGGACCGTCACCGTGCCGATCCCTTCCTCATCGCCCGCCCATGCGGCTGCACGGAACCAGCGCTGAAACGCATCGTCTCCGACACTGGCACGCAACAGGCCACAAACGTCCGACCAATCCCCTTGCTCACTGATGAGACTATTGGTCGCTGTCACCTCATCATGCATTGCCTCTTCCACCGGTTCCATTGCTTGTCGATCTGTCTGTATTGGGGGTTTTACGGCGTCGCCCGCTCCCGCTCTCCGACGAGCGGCGATCGCGACGCGAGGCGGACTGTGGGACAGAAAATTGCGGCCGTGAAAAAAATTTTGCGCGCTGCTAACAGATTTTTCGCCGCACCCCTATTCCACAAGGGTTCCACGAAGAAAAAATTTAAAATCTTGACCTCCGAATTGCTTAGATTTTCCGAAGCAATCGCCCATCCGATGTGGCGACAATGTCGCATCTTGTTGAAAAACAACCACTCATGGACGATGTAAAATTTTACAACGCGGCGACTCGGGCATCGGTCAGGAAAGCTGACCGGAATCGCGCGGTGCGGTGCGGAAGCACAAGGCCACCGCCAAGGTCACCAGCGTGCCCGCCATGATCCGCCACGGAAAAGCGATCACCGGCATCCATGAAGGAACCTCATAGCACGCGCTTCCTGACAGCATCCGGGCAAAGTCGTTGGGCAGGTCGCTCAGGATCGCGACCGCCACCACACCTGCGAACATGGCGAGCAAATTCCCCTTCTCGCTGCCGCGCGAGCGGGTGAACAGGCCAACCATGAAAATCCCGAGCAGCGAGCCATAGGTGTAACCGAAGCTGCCGAGAATGATGCCGATGATGCTCAGCTGGGGGTTGTGTGCCTTGATGAATGCCGTGGCGAGTCCGACGACAATCAGCACGAAGGCGAAGGCAACGGTCGAGAGCCGGATGATCCGTACCTTGTCCTCGTCGCGATCCGGAGTGCTGAACCAACGGAAATGGAAATCCCTGCTGTAACTGGTCGCGAGGGAATTGAGCGCCGTGCCGAGGGATCCCATGGTGGTGGCCAGCACCCCGGCGATCACCAGGCCGCGCAAGCCACCGGGCATCACATCGACGACAAAGTAAGGGAAAATCCTCGTGCTGTCCGGAGCGCCGCCGGCCATCGGCAACGCAGGATCCTGGACCACATGGCCGTAGTAGACGGAAAGCAGGATGCCGATCGCAAGGACCGCAAAGGTCACGGGAATGTCGGCAATGCCGGAGAGGATCGTGGCCACCGCGCTCTGGCGCTTGTTGCGTGCGGTGAGCATGCGCTGAACCATGTCCTGATCGGTGCCGTGGGTGGCGAGGGTGACGAACAGGGATCCCAGGAATGCCGCCCACACGGTGAAGTCGGTTTCCAACACGCTCTTGATTTTGCCCCAGGGGCTGTCGGCAGGCTCATTGCCCTCCCATTGCCACAGGATCAGGTCGCGCGGACCGTCGAGATGCGCCTTGGCACCCTCCCAACCGCCGGGGATGTGCCCGAGCAGATACCAGACAGAAAACCCCAGGGCCCCGAAAAGCACCGCAATCTGCAGCACGTCGGTCCAGATCACGGCCTTGATCCCCCCGACGGCCGTGTAGAGGGCCGTCATCAGCGTGATCAGCACCAGAGCCCCGCCGGTGAACCAGAACTGCTGCCAATTGCTGAGCGGTTGCCCGGGATTGAAACGATCCCAGATCACAAGCAACAGAAGGGTCGGCACCCAGAGTCTCGAGCCGCTTGCCAGTGAGCGGGTGATGAGGAACACGATGCTCGCCCCACGCCGGGTGCGCGGCCCAAAACGGATCTCCAGAAACTCGTAGATGCTGACGACGTTGTGACGGTAGAAGGCCGGAATGAAGACCGCACTGACCACCAGGCGTGCCAGCAAATAGCCCGCCATGAGCTGGGCGTAGGTGAAATTGCGGGTACGGAATCCTTCCCCCGGCGAACCAAAAAAGGTTCCGGCGCTGATTTCCGCCGCGAGGATCGAGGCCAGGACCGCCCACCACGGGATCGAGCGCCCCCCGAGGGCGAACTCGCTGACGCTGCGGTTGCGGCGGCTGAAATAGATCCCGATGCCCGCCACGATGGCGAAATAAAGGCCGATGATCACCAGATCCTGGACAAGCGCGAGCGACATGGGCCACACGCTACGGTTCAGGCCATCCGATCCAAGTCCGAAGTTCAGCGGACAGAGGGACAATCTCTGCAGTTGGTGATTTGGAAATCGCCGGCCCTGAACATCACTGCCACTCCGATCCCCCGAATCGGAATGGCTCCTTCCAGGTGCCATGGTCCGGGTTGGCGGCTTCCAAACCGTCATGGCATTGCTCTTCAAACGTCGATCTCCCCCAGAATAACCTTCCCGAAGGCAACCGCTTTCGCCAGCCTTCAACCCATGACCGAGACCCCGCAACTCGTCCTCGATGACCCGTGGCTCGGGCCCCACCGGGATGCGATCACCGCCCGGATGCGACGCTTTGCCGACGAGCTCGATGCGATCCGCTCGCACGCCGGCTCGCTCGCCGCGCACGCCATGGCGCATCAGGAACTTGGCATCCATTTCGACCCCCGGAACCAGTCCTGGGAAATCCGCGAGTGGGCACCCGGGGCACGCGCGATCTCGCTGATCGGCGATTTCAACGGGTGGCAGCTCGACCAGCACCGCCTGACCCCGAACGCAGACGGGATCTGGCATCTCTCGCTGCCCGCCGGCACGCTCGCCCACGGACAAAAGGTCAAGCTCCACATCCTCGGTGCCGACGGCTCACGTCGCGACCGCATTCCGGCCTGCATCCGCCGCGCGGTGCAGGATCCCCTCAACCATGATTTTTCCGGACAGGTCTGGCAGCCAGCCGACAACTACCGATGGAGGCACGACTTCGACCCTTCGGTCATCACCAGCCCGCTGATCTATGAAAGCCACGTCGGCATGGCCGGCGAAGAGGCGCGTGTCCACAGCTACCGCGAATTCGCCGATCAGGTGCTGCCGCGCATTGCCAAGGCAGGCTACAACACCGTCCAGCTGATGGCCGTCCAGGAACACCCTTACTACGGATCCTTCGGCTACCACGTCAGCTCGTTTTTCGCCCCTTGCTCGCGTTTCGGCACTCCCGAGGACCTCAAGCACCTGATCGATACCGCCCACGGGCTGGGCATCGCCGTCCTCCTCGACATCGTCCATTCGCACGCGGTCAAAAACCTGGCCGAGGGGCTCAACGACTTCGACGGCTCGGGGCATCAGTATTTCCATGAAGGCCCGCTGGGCGAACACCCGCAGTGGGATTCGAAATGCTTCAACTACGGGCATCCCGAAGTCCGCCGCTTCCTGCTGTCGAATGTCCGCTACTGGCTCGAGGAGTTCCGCTTCGACGGATTCCGCTTCGACGGCGTGACGTCGATGCTCTACCGCTCGCGCGGCAACAAGGCCTTCGGCAGCTACGACGACTATTTCGGCTGCGACGCCGACGAGGACGCCATCCTCTACCTTCAGCTCGCCACCGAGCTGAGCCGCGAATTGAAACCCGGTGCGCTCCTGATCGCCGAGGACATGTCGGGCATGCCCGGACTGTGCCGGCCGATCCGCGAAGGCGGCATCGGTTTCAGCCACCGTTTGGCCATGGGCATCCCGGACTACTGGATCAAACTGCTCAAGCACCAGCGCGACGAGGATTGGAACCTCGAGGAACTCTGGGGCACCCTGACCAACCGCCGCCATGGCGAAGCCACCATCGCCTACGCCGAAAGCCACGACCAGGCCCTCGTGGGCGACAAGACCCTCGCGTTCTGGCTGATGGACCAGGAAATGTACTGGCACATGGCGAAAGCCGATCCCCATCCGGTGATCGAACGCGGCATCGCCCTGCACAAGCTGATCCGTCTCGTGACCCTGGTGCTCGGCGGCGAAGGCTGGCTGAATTTCATGGGCAACGAATTCGGCCACCCGGAATGGCTGGATTTCCCGCGCGAAGGCAACGACTGGTCCTACCACTACTGCCGCCGCCAATGGTCATTGGTCGACAACCCCGACCTCAAGTATGCCTGGCTCGCCCACTTCGACCGCAAACTGATGCATTTCGCCGCCGAATCCGGCATCCTGAGCAGCCCGCCCGCACGCCTCCTCCACATCGACCACGGTGCCAAAACCCTCGTCGCCGAACGCGGCGGGCACGTGTTCGTGTTCAACTTTTCCGTCGCCCGGTCGATGGCGGACTACCCGGTGCAAGTCGCGCTCGACGGGCCCTGCCGCTTGCTACTCGACACCGACCACCCGGCGTTCGGCGGACACGGCCGCATCGACCCGGGCGTCGACTACCCGGTGGATCCGCAAAGCCGGCAGATGAGGATCTACTGCCCGTCCCGCAGCGGCCTGGTCTACGGCCAGCACAACCGCATCGCGCCGACCCTTCAGAGAATCGATCCCGGCTGGTAGGCGGCGGCCTGCGGGTGCTGTGCTTCCAGCTTCGCCACGGCTGCCGCAAAGGCACCGATTTGCGACAAAGCCGCACCATGCCCCTGGTCGCCCTTGGCCATGATCGCATCCAGCACTTCGCGTCCAAGCCCGAGGCGTGCGTCGGCCGCCAGGCGCTCGATGAGGTTGTTGCGCTCGATCTTGCCGGAGCGCAAATCGTTCACCGTGGCCACCGCATGCTCCTTGATCGCCTTGTGCGCGGTTTCCCGGCCGACACCGGCCTTGACCGCCTCCATCATGATGGTGGTGGTCATCAGGAAGGGCAGGTAATGCGCGGTCTCCGCCCCAATCACCGCCTCATAGGCATCCATTTGATCCAGGATCGTCAGATAGGTTTCAAACATTCCGTCGATGGCGAAAAACGCGTCCGGCAGCATCACCCGCCGCACGACGGAACATGACACATCACCCTCGTTCCATTGGTCTCCCGCCAGGCCCGCCGCCATCGCCAAGTGGCCCTTGAGGATGACATGAAACCCGTTCACCCGCTCGCAGGAACGCGAATTCATCTTGTGCGGCATCGCGCTGGATCCGGTCTGGCCAGGAGCAAATCCCTCGCTGGCGGTCTCATGACCGGCCATCAGCCTCAGCGTCTTGCAAAACGATGAGGGCCCGGAGCACAAATCGGTGAGCGCCGCCACCACCCGCAGATCGAGGGAGCGTGGATAGACCTGGCCGACATTCCCCCAGACCGCCGGCATGCGCAGGTGCCCGACCACCCGCTTCTCCAGCTCCGCGACTTTGGCCGCGTCGCCCTCGAACAGCGACAGCTGGTCCATCTGCGTGCCCACCGCGCCCTTGAGGCCCCGCACCGCGTAGGCCTGGATCACGGACTCAAGCGCTTCCACGGCACCCAGCAATTCCTCGCCGAACATCGCGATCCGTTTGCCCAAGGTCGTCGGCTGGGCCGCCACGTTGTGGGTGCGCGCCGTGATCACCAGATCCTTCCATTGCTCCGAGCGCACGCGCATCCGCGCCAGTGCCGCCACCGCCTTGTCCCTGACCACCAGCAGCGAACGGTAAACCTGCAGTTGCTCGACGTTCTCGGTCAAATCCCGCGACGTCATGCCCTTGTGCACCTGCTCGTGGCCGGCCAGATCATTGAATTCCTCGATCCGCGCCTTGACGTCGTGGCGGGTCACCCGCTCACGGCGCATGATCGAGGCCACGTCGACCTGCTCCTTGACCGCTTCGTAGGCCTCGATCGCCTCAAGCGGAATCTCCAGACCAAGGTCCCGCTGGGCTCTCATCACCGCGATCCAGAATTCGCGTTCGAGGACAATCCGCCCTTCAGCGGACCAGATGGCTTGAATGGCGGGCGAGGCGTAGCGTTCGGCGAGGACGTTGGGAATCACGGGGCGGGAGCTTGGACAGCCGCCACACAAGATTCAAGCGGCACTTTTCCCCGCAGCCACATCGGCATTTCCAACCTTGCAAATCCGCAACCCTTGAGAGCGTAATCCCATCGCAGCCGACAAGCCATGAACCACCCTCTCATCCGAAGCCCTTGGCAGATCCTCGCAGCATTCGCCGCCTGTACCCTCGCGTTCAGCGGCGGGCTTTCCGCAAACGAGGCGAAAGCCCCGATGAATGTCCTGCTGCTGCTTGGAGACGATTGGCGCCACGACACGCTCTCGATCGCAGGGCACCCGGTCGTCCGGACCCCGAACCTCGACAAGCTGTCGGCCGAAGGCCTGCGCTTCACCGAAGCCTGCGTCACAACCTCGATCTGCGGCGTCAGCCGCGCCTCGATCTTCACCGGTCAGTGGATGTCGCGCCACGGCAATTTCAGCTTCCTTGAGTTCAACACCCCGTGGTCGGAAACCTACCCTGGCATTCTCCGTCAGAACGGCTACCACGTCGGCCACATCGGCAAATGGCATTGCGGACTCTTCCCGGCCGAGCACTTCGATTTCAGCCGCAGTTACAATGGCGAGCATTGGATGAACGACGGCAAGGGCGGCCGGATCCACGTCAACGCCAAAAACCTCCTGGACGCGATGGAGTTTTTCGACACCCGGCCGAAAAACAAACCTTTCATGCTCAACCTCTGCTTTTTCGCACCCCATGCGGAAGACGTGCACCC
>CBFGOB010000029.1:0-14555 GCA_965650215.1 uncultured bacterium
CGCTCAACACCGTGATGCCATCCTTGGCCAATTCATCGGCAATCGCACCAGACAGCGTCTCGGCATTGCGCTCCTTCACCCGTGCCAGCATCGTCAGGATCCGCAGGTCGGGACGCAGATCGAAAAGGTTGCGCGGTGAAATCTGCCCCATCATCACCGCCTCGTCCGCGCCTTGGCGCTTGAAGAATTTGATCAGCTTCGACAACTGTCCAACCCGCAGCCACTCGGTCGCATCGGCCATGCGTTCCAGTTCCGGTCGGGTCTCACCGTGGAAGGCGACCACCACCAGACGGATCCCGGGGACCTTGCGGCGAGCGGCTTCGATGAATGTCGACGGATAGACTCCGTTGCCTGCAATGATGCCGATGGTGCGGGGTGCGGACATGCCGATCGTTGGGGGATGGATTCCGGGCAGTCGGGAAAATAGCGGCTGTGGGACTCGAACCCACACTCGTTAGAACTCGATTTTGAGTCGAGCGCGTCTACCAATTCCGCCAAGCCGCCACGGTGGGCCGGGAAATTGCCCCATCCGCCGGTCCAGGGCAAGCGGAAAGCCTACCTTTTCGCCGGCATGGCGAGGTAAGGAGGCCTGTCGAAGGCGTCATTGTCCAGGCGCGGATCCTTCTTGGCCACCAGCTCGGCCATCAGTTGCGCCCGTAATTTGGCCTTCAGCTCGGCGTGACCGGGCTCCGCAGCGAGGTTGCGCATCTGGTGCGGGTCATTCTTCAGATCGTAAAGCTCCTCCGCGGGGCGTTTGCCCCAAGCCAGCTCGAGGATGCCGCTCAGCTCCGTGTCGTTGCGGTGCTCGACCATCCAGGCCTTGGTCGGCGAAGCGTCGATGTCGGCATAGCCGACACGGGTCTGGTTGGCGACCAGATCAAAGGACGGAGCGGAGGCCGGCCCGACCTGCAAGGGATCCCCCGCCGGCCAGCGTTCGGGTTTGAAGTTGATCACATACAAGTGATCTGACGTCCTGAGGGCACGCGTCGGATACGGCAGTTGGCCGGCGCGTGCCGGATGGCAGTGGAGCTCGCGGCCGATGAGGGCCCAACCACGAAGCAGGATCGGATCCATGCCCGAGCGAGCCGAGAGGACAGGCAGCAGGTTTTGGCCATCCGGATCGTCTTTGGAGCTCACTCCCGCCGCCGCCAGGAAGGTGGGCGCGAGGTCGATTTGTGAAACCGGGGCATCCACCACCACCCCCTTGCGGATCGCATGGGGCCAGCGCATCGCCAAGGGCACCTGGGCACCGAAATCGGTCGGGTTGCATTTTCCCCTCGGGAAACCCGGGATGCCATGGTCGCCGGTGACGACAATGAGCGTCCGATCCAATTCCCCGAGCCCGGCCAGCATTTGCAACAACTCGCCGCAGGCCATGTCGAAGGCCATCACCTCGCCAAGATAGTCGGCGAAATCCTCGCGGGTCACCTCGTTGTCCGGCACAAAGGGCGGGAGCCTGCCCTTGAGGGCATCGGGGTCCAACCCCCACAGCACCTTGCCCGATCCCCTCGCCCACTTGCGATGGGTATTGGTCGGATTGAAGGAATAAAAGAACGGCTGCCCCGGCTGGCGCCGATCGAGGAAATCCTGAAAATTGCCACGGACCTCATCGATCATGTTCTGCTTCGCCGCCGCCTTGTCCGCGGCCTCCATCAGGTGCTCGGAATACTCGCCGAAACGCTGGCCGCGCCTGGAATAAAAGTTCTGCTTCCCACCTGCCAACGATTCCGGAATGTGCCACTTGTAGGTCCAGCCGAAGTGGTAACCGGAAGCCATCAGCGCATTCGGCGCGCCCTCGATCCCGTCCACCGGGTCCGGCGCACCCTCCTGCCAGGGATGGTGCAGCTGTGAGGCCGAGCCGTTGCGGAAGAAATGCCGTCCGGTATAAACCGACCCGCGGCAGGGCGTGCAGGATGGCGAGGAGACAAAGGCGTTGGTGAACAAGGCGCCCTCGGCGGCAATACGGTCGAAAACCGGCGTCCTGACGATGTCGTTCGGCGACGGCTGGTCCGGATCCGCATAGGCCGAGGCATAGCGGCCGAGGTCGTCAGCAAAAAGGAACAGGATATTCGGACGATTCACCTCCCCTGCCGAAAGGCAGGAAGCCAGGCTGGAGGCCAAGGCAAGGGATTGGATGAAGTGCTTCATGATTGAGGATTGGAAAATGATCGGCACGCAGGAACCTTTTTCCGAAAGGTCCTTGAGAATGAGGAGTGAAGAACGGTCCATGAGTTGCTTTCAAAGCCGTTTGCATCGTTTCTCATGTTCTCTTAACACTTGCACGGACCTTTCGGCAAAAGGTCCCTGCCATCGTTAAGACAGCCTCTCAGTCCTTCAACCACAAGGCCGCCTGCTTGGCGAAATAAGTCAAGATCATCGAAGCGCCCGCACGTTTGATCGAAACCAGAGACTCGAGCGCCACCGCCCTCTCGTCCAGCCAACCGCCGGCCGATGCGGCCTTGATCATGAGATACTCGCCACTGACCTGATAGGCCGCCACCGGCAGGGTCGTGTTTTCCTGCATCCTGGAAATAATGTCGAGGTAGTAGCTTGCCGGTTTGACCATCAGGATGTCCGCTCCCTCGGCATCATCGAGCAAGGTCTCGCGCAACGCCTCTACCGCATTCGCGGGATCCATCTGATAGGTCTTCTTGTCACCATCCTTCGGTGCGGAGTCGAGAGCACCGCGGAACGGCCCGTAGAGGGCCGAGGCATACTTCGCGGTGTAGCTCATGATCGAGACCTGGCCGAACCCCTCGTCGTCGAGGATTTCGCGGATCGCGGCCACACGTCCGTCCATCATGTCCGACGGTGCGACGATGTCGGCGCCGGCGCGGGCATGGCACAGGGCCTGCTGGCAAAGGACCTCGACGGTTTCATCGTTGAGGATGCTCAACTCGCCGCGGGCATCGCGACGCACCAGGCCGTCGTGACCATCGGCATTGTAGGGGTCGAGCGCCACATCGGTGATCACACAAAGCCCAGGGTGGGCCTGCTTCAAGGCGCGGATCGCCCGCGGCACAAGACCGTCGGGATTGAAGCACTCGCTGGCGCAGGAAGTCTTGAGGGATTCCTCGATCTTGGGGAAAAGCACCACTGCGGGAATCCCGAGGGCATGGGCTTCACCGGCTTCCCGCACCAGACTTTTGAGCGACCAGCGGATCACGCCGGGCATCGACTCGATCGGCGTGTCGCCATCATCCTCGTGCAAGAAGAGAGGCAGGATGAAATCCGCAGGCGTCAGGGTCGTTTCCCGAACCATCGAGCGGATGGCCGGCGTGCGGCGGTTGCGGCGGGGACGAATCATAAGACGTGGAGGTGAAGAACGGTCGAGGGATCAATCCGCTGCCAAGGCAATGGCATTTGCAGCCGCATAGGCACTGGCATGGGTGAGGCTGATGAGAACCTGACGGATTCCCTGCGATTTGGCAAAATCTTTGGCGGCCCCGTGAAGGATCAGTTGTGGCGCACCGTTGGGGTCGCGGCCGACCTCGAGGTCGTGGAGTCCCGCAAATTTGCCGAGCCCGGTGCCGAAGGCCTTGGCCACCGCTTCCTTGGCGGCGAAACGCGCGGCATAGTGCAAGGCCGGCTGGTGCTGGCGCCCGCAATACTCGCGCTCGCCGGCGGTGAAAAGCTTCGCAAGATAGGCGTCACCGTGCTTGGCCGTGGCCGCCTCGATCCGAGCAACCTCCACCACATCGATGCCGATTCCAAAAACCTTCATTTCCCGTAGCTGACCATGCACTGTTTCATCTCCCGCACCGCGGACTCCATACCCACTTTCATCGCCCTCGAAACGATGCTGTGGCCGATGTTGAGCTCCGCAAGATGCGGCACCGCATGCAACAGCGCGATGTTTCGGTAGTTGATCCCGTGGCCCGCATTCACCTGCAACCCGGCAGCATGGCCCGCGACCGCCGCCTCGGTCAGGCGCAGCAACTCCCTGCCCACTTCATCGCCGAGGGCATTCGCGAAGCAGCCGGTGTGCAGTTCGACCATCGCCGCACCGCAGGACGCGCTGCACTCGATCTGAGCCAGGTCGGGATTGATGAACAAGCTCACGCGGATCCCGGCATCCTGCAGCCGTGCGACGACCTCACGGACCTTGTCGGAATGCGAGACGACATCGAGCCCGCCCTCCGTGGTGATCTCCTGACGGTTCTCGGGCACGAGGCAAACGAATTCCGGAGCGAGCTTGAGCGCCAGGTCCACCATTTCCTCGGTCACGCCCATTTCCAAATTGAGCGGCAAGGGCACTTCCTTCCGAATCCGGAAGGCATCGGCATCCTGCATGTGGCGGCGATCGCCACGCACGTGGATCGTCAACGAATCCGCCCCACCAGCCAAGGCGTCATGGCCCGCTTCCACGGGACAGGGTTCGGCATTCGGATTGCCCGGATCCCGCGCATAGCGGGCCTGACGCAGGGTCGCGACATGATCCAGATTGACGCCCAAGCATAAAGACATTCCAGCCCTTAACCGCTGATTCGGGATCCCGCAAGGCTCAGTTCAACTTCGCCAGGCAGGGACCGATTCCCAAATGGTCTCTGGCTCAGGGCGGTGCCAGCAGGGTGAATGGCCACTGGGGAATGTTGCGCAGGATCCAGAAGGCCAGAACCAGACCGAGCAATCCGTAGCTCAGGTGCTTTCCCATGCGGAATCGGACGGGCATCGGTCGACCCCTCAGCCAACCGATCATCTCCCAAATCCCGCCCATCGCCAGCACGGGAAGCAGGACCATGAGCACCGGGTTGTAACGGAATGCCTCCGCCCAGCGCCCGTGGACAAGTGCTCCGGCCGCCCGTGTCATTCCGCAGCCCGGGCAATCAAGGCCGGTGAAACGATGGAACAGGCATTGGGGCCAAAAGGGGGCATGTGGCCCGAACACGTAGAGCAGTCCGGCCACTATAGCGGCCATCGAGAACCCCAACCCCACGATGCCCCAGCGCTTGCGTGCGGAGTCCATAAGCCTCACTCCCCTGCCTCACCCGGTTGGGCATCCGGGGAATCCTCGACCGCATCCTGGGATTCCTGGATGGTAATGCTTTCCTCGAACGCACGCATCTCGGTGTTGCTGTCCGTTTTAAGCTCCTTGCTCCATAGCATCACCACTGCGAGGAAAATCGACACGATCAGCACGAAAAACGTCGCCAGGTAACCGGTGACCAAGCCGCCGATCGCAAGCCCCTTTCCGGTATAACGGGCCTCATTACCCTTCATCATCCTGAGCGCCTTGTGCCCGCAGATGATTCCCCCGATCCCGGCCAATCCCGGCACCCAGCAGGCAAAAAATCCGACAAGACCGACCAAGCCGCAAATCAAACTCGCCACCGCCATCCCCGGCGTCTCCGGGGCCATCGGATAGGTCGCCGACCCGGGCACGGCCGGCATCGACCGCACCCCCGAAGCAAGCTCTGCCACCACTGAAGCCGGCATCCAGTCGGTCATGCCGTCGCGCCAGACCAGGTCAGCCCCCGAAACCTCACCCGAGGCCAGTTTCGCCCGCAATTCCTCGATCGATACCGGCCCGGATTGGACCCCGCTGTTTGAGTAATACCATTCCATATGCACAGGCGATTGAGCCAATCGGGCTTTTGCCAGCAAACCCCGCATCCGTAAACCACAAAGCCCCACAATTGCGATCAAAACAGGGTTGCCACAAGCCGATGGCCACGCAATCCTCCCCCACCTATGATCGTTGCTCCGAAAATCCGTGGATTCATTTGCACCACTGCCCACCCCGATGGCTGCGCCAAACACGTCGCCGAACAAATCGCCGTGGTCAGAAACCGGGGCCCCATCGGTGACGGACCCAGGAAGGTGCTGGTGATCGGTTCCTCGACCGGCTACGGCCTCGCCTCGCGCATCGCCGCAGCCTTCGGCTCGAACGCCGCCACGATCGGGATCTTCTTCGAGAAACCCGGCGAAGAGAACAAATGCGGCACCGCCGGCTGGTACAACTCGGTCGCCTTCGAAAAAGAGGCCAAGGCCGCAGGCCTCTACGCCCGTTCCTTCAATGGCGACGCGTTCTCGGATGAAATGAAGGCCGCGGTCATTGCCGCGATCAAAGCCGATCTCGGCCAGGTCGACTGTGTGGTCTACAGCCTTGCTTCCCCCCGCCGCACACATCCGAAATCCGGTGAAAGCTTCCGCTCCGTCCTCAAGCCAATCGGCCAAAGCTACACCAACAAAAACCTCAACACCACCAACGGCGTGGTCGACGAGGTGACCATCGAACCCGCAGAAGGTGACGATGTGCGCCAAACGATCGCGGTCATGGGCGGCGAAGACTGGGAGATGTGGATCGACGCCCTGCTCGCGGACAATCTCCTCGCCCAAGGCACCCAAACCTACGCGTACTCCTACATCGGCCCGGAACTGACTTGGCCGATCTACAAAAACGGCACCATCGGCAAAGCCAAAGAGGATCTCGAACGCGCCCAAACCGCACTCGACGCCAAGCTCGCAGCGATCGGCGGCAAGGCATGGGTTTCGGTCAACAAGGCCCTCGTCACCCAGGCCAGCTCGGCCATACCGGTCGTTCCACTCTACATCTCCCTGCTCTACAAGGTGATGAAGGCCCAAGGCACCCACGAGGACTGCATCGAACAGATGGACCGCCTCTTCCGCGAACGCCTCCATGACCCGCAGCCCGACGAACACGGCCGCATCCGCCTCGACGATTGGGAAATGGCCGAGCCCGTCCAGAACGCGGTCATGGCCAACTGGGCGAAGGTGAACAGCGACAACCTGATGGAACTCTCCGACTTCGACGGCTATCAATCGAGCTTCCTGCGCCTCTTCGGTTTTGGTCTCGCAGGTGTCGACTATGCTGCCGACACCGACCCTGCGGTCAAGGTTCCCTCGATCGGCTGAAGCACCTCATTCATCATCCGATTCGTAACTGGCGCTCTTGCCGGTCTGCCGTCCCACCAGGAAAAGCAGAACCCCGCCAACCACGAGACCGCCGACAAGAATCATCCAGAACATCGGCATCGCAGCTGCCGGCAGGTCGACATTCATGCCGAACACGCCACCCAGGGCCACCACCGGCAGGAAAAAGCCTGCCAGCAAGTTCAGCCGGTAAGCAATCCGGTTCAAACGCACCCCCGCTCGCGCATACTCCTCGGCCCGCTCGGCCCGGAAATACTCAAGCTGCATCCGCGCATCATTGTTGAGAAGATCGGCCGCACGCTCGATTTCCCTCGCCCGGTCCCGCAAGCCGCGGATCGCCCGGCCGTCGGTATCGATGGCCAACACCTGCTCCAATGCCGCAACCAGGTTCCGGCTCGACCGGCACAAGGGTGCCGAATGATGCAGGATGTTGAACAGCTCTCTCGCCGTGTCCGCCTCGTCGATCACTTCCTCATGGGCATCAATCGCCTTGGCATAGCGGTCGAGCAAATCCCCCAGCTCGCTGATCCCGGAACCCGACGACTGCATCCAGGATCCATCCCGGCGCTTCCAGAAATAAAGCGGTTCACGCTCGGGGATCCGCGGTTTCGGCACCTCGTGCACGACCAGCAGCAGCTCACCCGCACCCTCGATGCAACGCTGATGCCCCGGCCGGCCGCTGAGCTGTTCGAGTAACTCCGGCTCCAGATCGAAGTCATGCGGCAGGGCCAAACGTTCCGTCTCCACCATATGCACGAGCATATCCCAATCCGGCGCTCCGCCAAGCCCAGAAGCTTGGCCACAAATCGCGCCCGGTCGCGCCACCTTGCATTGACCTCTCCTTGCATCGTGCGCTATGGATCACGTCAATGTTCGGAAAGCTCACGATTCTCCTGATGTCAGCCTGCCTCGGCGGCTCCATCGCCCATGCCCAGTTCGCCTGCAACCTGCAGATCGGCAAAAGGTCCCACCTCGTCGGCGAACCGGTCTGGGTCACCCTCAGCATCACCAACCATAGCGGCCAGCCACAAGTCCTCCAAAGCAGCGGCCGCACCCCTTGGCTCAGCCTGATGGTCACGACCAGCAATGGCACCCCTGTCAATGCCAGCCACAGCGCCAACTTCGGCGGCATGCGGATCGGCCCCGGCGAGACCCTCGCCAAAAAAATCGACCTCAGCCAATACTTCCTGCTCCAGCGCTCCGGCAATTTCACCGCCTACGCCGTGGTCCGGCCCTCCCAGCCCGAGCTCCAAGGCAGCACCAGCAACAACGTCTTCTTCGAACAAACCAATGGCAGCGTCCTCTGGACCCAGAAAATCGGCAGTGTCGGCCTCCGGAAAGGAACCCGCGAATACCGCCTGATCCAATTCCGGGGCAATTCAAAGTCCGTGCTCTACGCCCAAATCCAGGACGGCCGCAGCGGCCAACTCCTCCAAACCTACCCGCTGGGCGAAGCACTCGCCATCCGCAAACCGATCTCCACGGTTGACAGACAGCAAAACATGCACGTCCTGTTCCTGACGACACCGGTCATGTGGTTCCACTACGTCATCGACCCCCAAGGCCAGGTCCTCAGCCGCAAGGTCCACCAGCGCTCCTCCGTGGGTGACCCGAGGCTGGTCACCGACCCGAATGGCCTGGTCCAAGTCAGCAACAGCATCCCCCAAGACCCCGAAGCCCTAGCCCGGGAGCGGGCCACGACCCGGAAAATCAGCGAACGACCAGTCTTCCCGGAGGGATTTTAATCTTCCCATCAGGGGTATTTTTTGAAAATTTGCCTTTACAAAATCCATAATTAATCAAGATTAGCTAATATTTTTCGGTCCTTTATTTTAGCCCATGCGTTCTCTTTTCCAATCCTTCTGCATTGCCGCCTTGATCGGTTTCGGTTCGCTGGCGCATGCGGCAAGTTTCAGCACGGTCGTGATCGATCCCGGCCACGGCGGTGCCGACAAAGGCGGGCATTTCGGCAGGGTTTATGAAAAGCATCTGGCGCTGGACACTTCCTATCGCCTCGAGTCGACGCTCAGGAAAATGGGATATCGCACGGTGATGACCCGCAGGAGTGACGTGTTCATCTCCCTGCCCGAACGCTGCAGGATGGCCAACCAATATCGGAACGCGATCTTCGTCAGCGTCCACTACAACTCGACTTGGAAAAAACACGTCAGCGGCATCGAAACCTTCTACTACGGACCATCCTCCCGCAAGCTGGCTGCCTACGTTCAATCCGGCATGATCCGCCATACCCGCACCGTGGACCGCGGCGTGAAGTTCGGACGCTTCTACGTCATCCGCCATACCAAGATTCCCGCCATCCTCGTTGAAGGGGGCTTTGTCAGCAATGCCAATGAGCGCAACCGGATGAAGTCCGCCTACTTCAGGGAAGCGGTCGCCCGGGGCATCGCGGAAGGCATCCAACGCTACCGCCGTTCGAGCTGATCATTTTTTGAGCCTGCAATCGCCAGGGATCCGGCCTAATGTGACTCCATGAGAGCGGTCACGGTCAGCCAGATGGTCGCAGCCGAGCAACGTGCCATCGCCAATGGCTGGACCGAAGGCAGCCTGTTGGAATGCGCGGGCACGTCCTTGGGACATGCCATCGCCCGGCAATTCCCCCAGCCCGGCACCGCCGTCGCATTTCTCGGCAAAGGCCACAATGCAGGCGACGCGCTCATCGCCTTGAGGATCCTCCACGAACGTTACGGTTGGACAATCCACCATCGGAGCGCCTTCCCACTCCCCGAATGCGCCCCCCTGCTCCAAGTCCAGGCCGGACGCCTCGGTGAGGGATGTGCGCTCGAGCAGCCGCTGACGATGCCTGATACGGACCATCCGCTGCTCCTGCTCGATGGCCTGTTAGGAACCGGCGGAAAAGGTCCGCTTCGCGCAACCCTGCTGATGCTGGCGGATGAAATGCAATGGCTGCGCCAGCACCGTGGCGCCCAGGTCATCGCCATCGACCTCCCCTCCGGTATGGATGCGGATTCGTGTTGCGCCTTTCCCGGCGCGGTGACCGCCGACATGACCTTCATGATCGGCAATGCCAAAGCCGGCTTGCTGACCGCAAGTGCGGCGCTCCACACCGGTGCCCTCGCCCTGGTGCCGGTTCCCGCTCTCAGCGCCGAGGGCGACAGCGATGTGATCCTGATCGCGCCTCAAATCCTTGATTTCGCCAAGTCCCCGAGACCCCACGATCTTCACAAAGGCAGCGCCGGAACCGTGCGCGTGCTGGCCGGGTCGGACCGCTATTCCGGCGCCGCAGTGCTTGCCGCGACCGGTGCCTTGCGTGGCGGCGCAGGCATGGTGTTCCTGCACGTTCCACACAGCATCATCGACCGCGTCGCCTGCAAATGTCCGCCGGAAATCATCATTGAAGGCTATGGCCGGATCGGCGACCTCCCGGATACCCCGGGCTCCGCCCGGGTCATCGGCTGCGGCTTGGGTCCGCTCCCCCCCGACGACACCACAGCCCTTTTCGATTGGATCCGCAACTCCGACATTCCAAGCGTCATCGATGCGGATGCACTCAACCTGATCGCCAAGAATCATCAACACGGCCTGCTGGCTGCCCACCATGTCATCACTCCCCACCCCGTGGAGTTTCACCGCCTTGCCCCGGAACTCGAAAATTGCCCTCGGGAGCAGGCGGCACTTGCGTTCTGCCATACCCACGCCCCGGTCCTTCTGCTCAAGGGCGCACGCAGTCTCATCACCCAGCGGGCCCACGCCCTTTACTGCAACTCCACCGGCCATGCCGGCATGGCCACCGCCGGCCAGGGGGACCTTTTGGCCGGTGTGATTGGCAGCCAATTGGCTTCAGGACTTCCGCCGCTCCAAGCGGCAGCGCTGGGTGCCTGGCTGTGCGGCCGTGCGGCGGAAATCGCCCTGCTGCAAGCCCACCTGTCTCCGGAGTCCCTGACCCCCAGTGACGTCCTCCACCAACTCGGTGCCGCCCACCGCGATTGGAAAAGCGCCCGGCGCTGAGCGAGGCACAAAAAAACCAGTGGCCCAAAATGGAACCACTGGCTTGAAATCCGGATCCCGGATGGGAACTCAGTTGACCGCAACCGCAGAAGGGCCGGTCTCGCCTGTGCGGATGCGGATGGCTTGGTCCACCGAGGAAATGAAAACCTTGCCGTCACCAATCTTTCCGGTGTTCGCACTCTTGACGATCACTTCGGCAACACCGTCCGCCTGATCATCGTCCACGATGATCTCGATTTTGACCTTGGGAAGGAAATCGACGGTGTATTCGGAACCACGGTAAATTTCAGTATGACCCTTTTGACGGCCGAAGCCCTTGACTTCGGTGACAGTCATTCCTTGCACGCCCACCTCGGCGAGGGCCTCCTTGACTTCTTCAAGCTTGAACGGTTTGATGATCGCTTCGATTTTTTTCATAAGTTGGGTGGATTGGTGATGGGTAATTGATCTTAAGCAACTGCCGTGCCAAGTTCTAGGGGATTCGTGATCAACTGACTTTGAAACCGTAATCGCTGATGGACGGGCTGACGAGACCAAAAATACCCAAAACCTTGATTTTACGGGCTTGCAGCCGGGCTGCAAACCCTCCCCGCAAACCCAACTGAATCGGACCGGCTGTCCAACCCGAAGCGCCAAAGCCAGATCAGTGTCAGCATGATGGCAGCGAAGCCGACATGCAAAACCTGCACCCATGAGTAGATGTGGATTTGGGCCATGACGAGGCCGAGCAGCATCTGGATCCAGACGATCGCATGCACCGCGTGCTCGACCTTGCCCGCACCGCCAAGGCGGAAACGGCGGGCCATCCACCAGGCCCAAACCGTCACCGCCAGGATCACCCACGAAAAACTGCGGTGGAAAAGATAGATCCACGAATCCTCGAGTTCGTGGATCCATTGCTCGCGAGGCATGTTGTCGTGAAACTTGGCCAATTCGTCGGTCATTTCGCGGACTTGGGCACCCAGGATTCCTTCGATGACCACCAGCACCAGCAGGAGTTCCACTGCCCGGCGGGCCAGGCGGATGTCCCCTTTCCAGCCGATCCGCCATGGACGGTCGGTTCCTCTCCATGCACAGTAAACCAGCATGCCGGTGAGCGCCATCGCCAGCGCGAGGTGGGTGGTCAGCACCCCCGGTTTGAGCCCGCTGTAAACCACCCGCGCTCCCATCCAGGCATTGACCAGAACCACCACCAGGGACCCAAAAGCCATCCAGAACACCCATGGGCGCTTATCGCGTTGCCAGAAACCGGCAATGAAGGTCGCCAGCGAGAAAAACCCGACCGGCAGGCTGCAAAGCCGGTTGATGAATTCCGTCCAAACATGCCGCGGATTGAATTCCGCCCGCAGGCTCTCGACCGTGATGGACGCGGGATCCCTGCCCATGCGCTCGGCTTTCTGCCGGAACCTTTCAATCGGCAACTTGTCAAAATCCACGTTTTCAACAGTGGTCGGCGGAATCAGGCACCCCCAGCAGGTAGGCCAATCCGGACAACCCATGCCCGAACCGGTGACACGGACGATGGCCCCGACAAACATCAGGAAAAGCACCGAGACCAGCGCCGCAACCGAGAGTTTCTGAAACCATGTCATGCCGATGCAGCGCACCATGGAACACAGTGCGCCAATAGCTAGTGAAAAAACGGATCCCAAGAGCCTTTTGCGAACAGCCTCTATGGTGACTTGGAAGACTCCGAACCGGTCGTGGCACCGACAGCTTGGAGAGAGTCGATTTTTCCCGCACCAATCGCCACACCGAGCCAGCGAAGCTCCTCACTGCCATCAAGAAAGACCTTGAGGGTCATCGTCAGTGGAACCGCAAGCAACATCCCCAAGGGCCCCCAGACCCAACCCCAGAACATCACCGAAATCACCACCACCAGGGTGGAGATGCCGAACCTTCGGCCGACCAGAATCGGTTCGAGGAAATTGCCAAGGAAGTTGTTGATCAGAAGGTAGCCGCCGGCGACCAGAATCGCATCGCCCCACCCCAGAACCAACAAAGCGAGGATGACGGGGGGAATTCCCGCCACCAGCGAACCGATCACGGGGATGAAATTGAGGGCGAAGGCCACAATCCCCCACAGGATGTAAAAATCCAGACCTACCGCCCAACAAACCAAGCCTGCGAGGATGCCCGTGGCAAGGCTGATGACTGTCTTGATCGCCAGATAGCGCTGGATGTCACCGGTCGCATGAAGCATGCGGGAAATGTTCGGGCCATCGGCTTCCTGAACCGCCACCAGACGACGGCGGAACATCTCCGCTTCCGAGAGCATGAATATGGTGAGGATCAGGAATATCACCGTCACCCCGAAAAAGCCCATCACTTGGCCCAGCACCCCCGTACCGAAATCCCAGATTTTCTCGAAACGGATTTCCTGCAGGTTCGCAAGGTTGTTCTCCACCACCGTCTGGATCTTCACCTTGGCATCTTCAATGCCGATGCTCTCAAGCTTGATCGCCAGCGATTCCGAGACCGAACTGACCTGCTCGTAGATCTGAGTCGCATATTTCGCCTTCCACTTGCCCTGCAAATCCTGCAGCAGGACCAGACCCAACAAAACCACCCCGACGATAAAGGCAAAATCCACCATCACCGTGATGATCACCGCGATCGGCGAGGGAATCCTGCGGCGCGTCAGCCAACGGGTGATCGGATAACTCACGATCGCCACGAAAAAAGCGAGCATGACCGGCAGGAAGAAGTTCTGCGCGGCCTTCAAGCCGGCGATCACAACCACCAGCGAAGCCAGAATTACAGCGCTCCTGGCGACCCCCGTCCACTTCTGCGGCTGATCCGAATCGGTCATCTGGCCCCACTAAAACGCGATGTCACGCAGTCCGCAACCTGAATTCCAGCAGTTCGAGGACTTTGCCACAATGAATCACTCCCACTCGATGCTCGCCGGAGGCTTGGTCGAAATATCGTACAGCACCCGGTTGACCCCCTGGACCTCGTTGAGGATGCGGTGGCTGGTCTCGCGGAGCAAGGTGGGAGGCAATTCCACCCAATCGGCCGTCATCGCATCTTCCGAAACCACCGCACGCAGCGAAATCGCCCACTCGTAACTCCGTTCGTCACCTTTGACTCCAACGGTCTTGACCGGAATGAGACCGGCGTAGGCCTGCCATACCTTGTCATACCAACCGTGCTCCTTGAGTTTGCCGATGAAGATGGCATCGCATTCGCGGATGATCCTGAGGCGGTCCTGGGTGATCACTCCGGGACAGCGCACGGCCAGTCCGGGACCTGGAAACGGATGCCGATGAAGAATGTCGTGAGCGATTCCGAGCGACGCACCCAAAGCCCTCACTTCGTCCTTGAACAGCTCGGCAAGCGGTTCGAGCACCTTGCCCTGTGCCTGCAGCTCCAGGATCCGGTCCACACGGTTGTGGTGGGTCTTGATCTTCGAGGCCTTGGATTTGGCATTCGAGGCGCTTTCGATCACATCGGGGTACAGCGTCCCCTGGGCCAGCATCTCGGCATCACCGACCGCATCCCAGAAGACATCGATGAACAGATTGCCGATGATCACCCGCTTCTTCTCAGGATCATCCACCCCGTCCAGCGCCTTCATGAAACGCTCGGCGCAATCCACGGTTTCGATCGGCACCCCCATGCGGTGGAAGTTGTTGCGCACTTCCTCACCCTCATCCTTCCGCATCAGGCCG
>CBFGOB010000030.1:0-14329 GCA_965650215.1 uncultured bacterium
GATCACCTGACGATAGGAGCTGTCGCCCCGCAGCGGCATCACGGTGAGGTCCACGGCCGCATGGTCATCCGCGAGCTTGAGACGGATCGCAATCGGATCGAAGACCTTGGCCCAGCCGGACTCGTAACCGCGCCGCCATGCGAGGTAGGCTTCCTTTTCCTGAGACGTGACCGACTCGATCCCGAGCTCGGAAATCGGTGTTAGAAAATCCGCGGATCCATACCATTCGCTATGGGCCATGCCGTCGAGCAGCTGGACCCTTCCGAGCAGCGGACTGTAATCATCGCCCTCCTCGCGCCCCGAAATCCCACGCGCCGACAGCTCGTTGAGCGCGGCAAGCGCGCGGTTGCGGCGCGACGCGCCGATCCGGAGCTCCGGGCCGGCCCAGCGGCGGATCGTCGCGTCCGAGAGGAACACAAACGCACTCTCCTTTTCCGCGAGCGGATAGCGGCTGCGGAAAAAGCGGAACTCATCGGTGGCGCCGAGCGCCTCGGCCCTGCCGGCAGCGACAGCGAGCAGCCGCCGGACCTGGACCGCCGAATTGCACACTGCGACCAGCCTGCCCACACGCAGCAAGTGGCTCGAGATCTTGCCATCATCGCTGGTGAAGCTGAGCTGTTTCGCATCGCCCGCGGCCGACTCCGGCCCGTCCGCCGGGGTGTGGGCGCCGATCGCCGTGGCGAGCGCCTGATAGAGAAGCTCCGGCTGATCGGATTCCATCAGCAGCGCGACATCCGTGCCAGTCGCGAAGTAGGGATCGCCGCCGGTGATGGCCACGCCGCGGACCGGCAGCAAGCGCGCCGTGAGGTCGGGAAAATCCAAGCCCAACTGCCTGCGATAGCGGCCGATCGCGCTGCGATAGGGATTGCGGACGCTCGCGGATTGCAGCAAAGGCATCCAGTCGCCGTCGATCCGCTTCAGAAGATCGAGCAACCCGGGCAAGGACGGCGCGAAAAGCGCGTGCTGGTCGGCGGGCAGCGATGCCGCCAAGGCATCGACCACAATCTCCCCTTGCGGCAGGCGCGATTTCCAATCGATGGCCTTGACCGTCACACCGGGGATTTCCGACAGGCGCGATTCCCTGACCTGCTCGTCCGCGCTGCCAGCCAACATCAGCTCGCGGTCGAGCGCCAGATTTTCGGAGATCGCCCGGCCGCCGCCAAACAGGTCGAAGGTGTCCTCCAGATCGCCCGCCCGTTCGGCACGGTCCTCATCCGGGTCCGGCTTGCCCGCGACATGCCGGAACCAGGCCGCGCCGGGATAGTGCCGGCTGGCAAGCCGCTCTGCCCAGGCTTTGCGCGCGGCGACAAATGCCTCCTCCGTGCTGGCCTCGCCCTTGTCCGCCGGGATGCCGATCTTCAGACCGGCCATCGTCGATTGCATCTGGTCGTCAAAGAGCGTGATCGATCCCGACACCGGCGCTTCACGCCCGACCCGATAGACAATCTTCGCATCGCCCTGCCGGAGTTCATCGTCATCGAACGACAGGTAGGCCTCCACCGGCAAATGGAGCGTCAGCGAGTCGCGCCTGTTCGGCGGCAGATAGATTTCGCACAGCGCCGCAACTTTCGCTTCCGGCAGGCCGTCGAAGCGCAGATCACTGACCGCGACCGCGCGGTAGCCTTCCGCATGGAGCAGCCCGGAGAGAGCCGCAAGCACCAGACACAGGGTCGGGAGTTTCATGGACCGACCATGACGATTTGCCGTTAGAGGGTAAAGGTTATTCGCCATGGCACGAGCGGCCCGGGAGATCCGGGCACAAACCTCCGGGATCGGGCAGGGACTTTTTTGTCTCACCTGCGCGAGACCAAGCAGGGTGCGCTGCGCGATGAATTGGATGCCGCTACCAGCGGCGCCGGCGTTCCGAATGGCCCGTTTCTTTGGCACCCACTTCCACGCGGACGCGTCGGAAACGCGTCCCTACCCAAGATGGGCATGCCTTCCAGCCAGTAGCCTTTTCCCGAAAGGTCCGTTTCCGGAATGTTGCGACAATCCGCAACGGCCGTGCGCCAGTTGGGGAATTGGCGATTGGGAATCGCCAGCCGCCATGACGCAAGCATCCCGACCTCGAGCCCACGAAAAAACCGCTCCGGTTACCCGGAGCGGCTTTTTGGAATGGTGGCGGCGGTCTGCGACCGTCGCTGAAGGATTACTTCTTCTTGGCCTTCTTGGCGGCTTTCTTCGGCGCGGCCGTGGCCGCACCGCTGAGGATCGCGGCCTGGGCAGCGGCAAGACGGGCGACCGGCACGCGGTAAGGCGAGCAGGACACGTAGTCGAGGCCGAGCTTGTGGCAGAAGAACACGGAATCCGGATCACCGCCGTGCTCACCGCAGATGCCGAGCTTGATGTTCGGGCGGGTCGAGCGGCCTTTGGCCACCGCGGTTTCCATCAACTGGCCGACACCGGTGGTATCGAGCGAGGCAAACGGGTTCTTCTTGAAGATCTCATTCTCCGTGTAGGGCAGCAGGAAGGCACCCATGTCGTCGCGGCTGACGCCGAGGCAGGTCTGGGTGAGGTCGTTGGTGCCGAAGCTGAAGAACTCGGCGCCTTGCGCGATCTCGTCGGCGGTGAGCGCACCGCGCGGGACTTCGATCATCGTGCCGACCTGGTATTCGAACTTCACCTTCTTCTCGGCCATGACCTGCTTCGCCACGCTGTGGACGATTTCAGCCTGAAGCTCGAATTCCTTGGAGAAACCGACGAGCGGGATCATCACCTCGGGCTTCACCTTGATCTTCTTCTTCGCCACATCGGCGGCGGCTTCGAAGATCGCGCGGGCCTGCATCTCGGTGATTTCCGGATAGGCGATGCCGAGACGGCAGCCGCGGTGACCCAGCATCGGGTTGAACTCGTGGAGTTCGGCGACGCGCTGGATGATGTCCTCGACCTTCACGCCCAGCTTGCGGGCAAGGCCCATTTGCTGTTCCTTGCTGTGGGGCAGGAACTCGTGGAGCGGCGGGTCGAGCAGGCGGATCGTCGCCGGCAGGCCCTTGAGGGTGGTGAAGATGCCGGTGAAGTCCTTGCGCTGGTAGGGCAGGAGCTTGTTGAGGGCCACCTTGCGCGCCTCGAGGGTCGTCGCGAGGATCATCTCGCGCATCGCGTCGATGCGGTCGCCTTCAAAGAACATGTGCTCGGTCCGGGTGAGGCCGATACCCTTGGCGCCAAAGGCCACGGCAATGCGGGTCTGGTCCGGGGTGTCGGCATTGGTGCGGACGGAGAGGCGGGTGGCCTTTTCGCACCATTCCATGAGCTGCATGAAGCTCTTGAACTTCTGGGTTTTCTTCGACGGCGCGTGGTTGTTCACGATGCCGGCGATGATTTCCGAGGGTGCGGTTTTGATTTCACCGCCATAGACCGCACCGGAGGTGCCGTCGATGCTCATGTAATCGCCTTCCTTGAAGGTTTGTCCGGCTGCCTTGACGGTCTTCTTGTCGTAGTCGATTTCGACGTCGGCGGCACCGCAGACGCAGACCTTGCCCATCTGGCGGGCGACCAGGGCCGCGTGCGAGGAGACGCCGCCCTTGGAGGTGAGGATGCCATCGGCAGCGATCATGCCGCGGAGGTCTTCCGGGCTGGTTTCGGTGCGGACCAGCAGGACTTTCTCACCGCGGGCTTCGGCGAGAACCGCGCGATCCGCATTGAGGTAGACTTTGCCGCAAGCCGCGCCCGGGCCGGCGGGAAGGCCGGTGGCGAGGAGCTTGGCCTTCTTGACATCGGCCGCGTCGAAGATCGGAGCGAGCAGCTGGTCCAGCTGGTCGGCCGGGTTGCGCAGCACGGCGGTCTTCCAGTCGATGAGCTTCTCCTTGACCATGTCCATCGAGAACTTGAGCGCGGCGGCGGCGGTGCGCTTGCCGTTGCGGGTCTGGAGCATGAACAGCTTGCCTTCCTGGATGGTGAACTCGACGTCCTGCACGTCCTTGAAGTGCTTCTCGAGGATCGCACGGACCTTCATCAGCTCAGCGTAGCTCTTGGGCATCGCCTTCTTGAGCTTGATCACCGGCTCGGGGGTGCGGACGCCGGCGACGACGTCCTCGCCTTGGGCATTGATGAGGAACTCACCGTAGAACTCGTTTTCGCCGTTGGCCGGGTTGCGGGTGAAGGCGACGCCGGAACCGGAGGTTTCGCCGGTGTTGCCGTAGACCATCGCCTGCACGTTGACGGCGGTGCCCCACTCGGCGGGGATGTTGTACTTGCGGCGATAGACGATCGCGCGGTCGTTCATCCAGGAGCCGAACACGGCACCTGCGGCACCGCGGAGCTGGTCCCACGGGCTGCTCGGGAAGGACTTGCCGGTGCGCTCCTTGACCAGCGCCTTGAAGCGCTTGACCAATTCCATCTGGTCCTGGGCGGTGAGATCGGAGTCGATGATGTCCTTGCCGTATTTCTCGTGCTTGAAGCCTTCAATGACGACCTCGAAAGGCTCATGGTCCTCGCCTTCGCGCTTTTGCACGCCGAGCACGACGTCGCCATACATCTGGATGAAACGGCGGTAGCAGTCCCAGGCGAAGCGCTCGTTCTTGGTCACGGCGGCCAGCGACTTCACCGTGTCGTCGTTGAGGCCGAGGTTGAGAATCGTGTCCATCATCCCGGGCATCGAGTCGCGGGCACCGGAGCGCACGGCGACCAGCAGCGGCATGCCCTTGGCATCGCCGAACTTGCAGCCCATGATTTTCTCCATGTTGCGGACGCCGGCTTCCATCTGCGATTGGAGCACCGCGGGATAGGTCTTGCGGTTGGCGTAGAAGTAGGTGCAGACCTCGGTGGTCACGGTGAATCCCGGAGGCACCGGCAAACCGATGCGGGTCATCTCGGCAAGGTTGGCTCCCTTGCCGCCAAGAAGCGCCTTCATGCTGCCGTTGCCGTCAGCCTTTCCCGCACCCCAGGTGTAAACGTATTTGGTCGTCTTCTGAGGGGCGGACTTTTTGACTGCGGATTTTGCAGCCTTCTTTTTGGTAGCCATCGTGTGATTGAGGGTCGTGGGGTTGAACATCGTCTGCCTGAGACACGACCTGGGTAAAATCCCGAGCCGCCCGGCAAAATGCGCGGGAGGCTAGGCGCGGAGTCGGGACCTTGTCAATCGACCAGTTACGGGAATCTCGATCCCTCCAGAGCCTGTGAAACGAGGCTCAGCGCAGACCGCGGAGCAAGAGCTCGGCGTTGGTCTTGGTGCTCTTGAGATTCGCCAGAAGCGTCTGGATCGCATCGCCCACCGGTTGCCCGGCCAGCTGCCTGCGGATGTCGACGACTTTGACGAATTCCGCCGGATGGTAGAGGCGGTCGTCGTTGCGGGTGCCTGACTGCGGAATGTGGATGGCGGGATAAACCCGGCGTTCGGCAAGCTCGCGGTCGAGCCGGACCTCCATGTTGCCGGTGCCCTTGAATTCCTCGAACACCACATCGTCGAGACGGCTTTCGGTTTCGACCAGCGCGGTGGCCAGGATCGTCAGCGAGCCACCCTCCTCGACATTGCGGGCCGTGCCGAAGAACTTGCGCGACTTCTGCAGGGCGATCGGATTCACGCCGCCGGAGCCGATCGGTCCGCCCTGGATGGCCGAGTTGTGGCCGCGTGCGAGACGGGTCAGGCTGTCAAGCAGCAGGACCACGTCCTTGCCTTGTTCGACCAGGCGCTTGGCGCGCTCAAGAACCAGGTCGGCGACCTGGGCGTGGCGCTTCGGCGACTCGTCGAAGGTCGAGGCATAGACCCGTGCGCCGACGGTTTCCTCGAAGTCGGTGACTTCCTCCGGGCGTTCGTCGAGCAGCAGGATGACCAGCTCCGCCTCCGGGTGGTTGTTGCGGATGGATTTGGCGATCTGCTTGAGGAGGATCGTTTTGCCTCCCCGCGGCGGGGCGACGATGATGCCGCGCTGGCCTTTGCCGAGCGGGGCGATGAGATCGATGACGCGCACCGACAGGAATTCCGGGCCCTCGCCCTCGAGGTGGATGCGCTGGTCGGGGAACAGGGGCGTGAGTTTGTCGAATTCCTTCGGGGCTTCGTATTCCGCGACGGGGATGCCTTCGATTTCGAGCACTTCGGCCGTCGAGAGGTACTTGCCCCTCTCGCGCGGTGCCCGCAAGCGGACCTTGACCCTCTGGCCGACCCGCAGGCCGTGTTCGCTCACCAGGTTGGAACTCAGGTGGATGTCATCCGGGCTCGGACGGAAGCTCCGCTCAGGGTCGCGCAGCATCGCGAATTTGTCCTTGGTCTGCTCCAGAACGCCTTCGCAGACCAAGCCGGCCCCTTCCTGGCTGTAGAAGCACAGGAGCTCGTAAATCAGCTGGGCCTTCGAAATGCCGCCGGGAATCCGTGCCGGGCAGGCCTCAGCCATCGCCTGCAGCTCGGTCAGCGACTTTTCGCGGAACTGGTTGACGTCAATCGATGCCGGCACGGGGACGGCCGGCACGGGTGTGGCGGCGGCCTCGGCGGCTTGGGGGTCTTCGGTGGAGGGGGTCATGGAGAATGCCTTGGAAAATCGGCGGACTTGGGAACGGAGAATGGCGGGTGGGCCTTCGTTCCAGAAAACGATGTCCGCGCGGGCGATCTTTTCCTGAACCGGGAGTTGGGCGGCGAGAATGGAATCGATCAGGTGATCTTCAATCCCGCCGCGGGCCTTGAGCCGTTGGATTTGCGTGGCGCGTGATGAAGCGACGACGAGCACCTGCTGTTGGCCGAAGTCGAATCCCTTTTCAAAGAACAGCGGGACATCCGCGATGAACAGATCCGCCCCCCGTGTAGCAGCCCTTTCACGGGAATCAAGACATTCCTGCAGGACCCTGGGGTGCAGGATGCCCTCCAGGCGCAGCCGCGACGGCTCGTCGCCAAAGGCCAGTGCCCGCAGAAAACCCCGGTCGGGCCGGCCCGAGGCATCGATGGCGGCATCGCCGAAGGCCTCGCGCACACAAGCGGCAACCTCGGCATCCCCGTCAAGCAAGCGGCGCACCGCTTGATCGCAATCAAAGATCTCAAGCCCCGGGAGATGCTCGCGCAGGAGGCGGCAAACGGTCGATTTGCCGGAGGCGATGCCGCCGGTCAGTACCATCACGTGCATGCGCCCAGACTGGCGAGTCCGGGCTTTGGGTGGCAAGCCGCAAGATCATCACTGCAGGATCAGCCCGGGCGGCTTGCGGAGGCCAACGGCGACCGGCACCATCGCCAACAGCACGCCAACGAGCGCCGCCGCCGCCACGGTCAGCAAGTCGCTGGCATCCATGGACATCGCTTCCGAAGCATTGAGTCCGATCGCGCGGAGTTTCGGCAAGGCCAGGGCGTAAATCCCCGGCCACGCGATCCACGCCGACCCGATGCCGGCCAGCACGAGGGTCAGGTTTTCCAAAAACATGTGGACCAGCAGGGTGCGGGGCGGTGTGCCAAAGCTTTTCAGCAAGGCGAGCAGATAGGCATCCTGACGGTACTCCAGCCAGGCCACGCTGCCCAAGGTCATCGCCAGGATGATGCCGCAACCCAGCACGATCAGGCTGCGAACCACCCGTTGGATGGCGGTGATCCGTTCAAGGTTCTCCAGCACCGCCAAGGCGGAAACCACTTTGACCCGCCGCTTTTCCGCACGGTAGTAGGCTTCGGCTTCCTTGACGAACTGCCGCACGCCCTCGATCGAGTCCATCTCCACGAGGATCTGGCTGACGAAGCCCTTGTAGAGATAAGCCTCCGCCATCTCGACCGGCATCGCCAACACCGTTTCCCTGCCGAGTTCGTGCTGGATCCAGGCGGGCAGCTCCCTGGCCTGCGCCACCACCTGGGTTTCTCCCAGCACCACCGATTCCACCTGGCCGATCATCCTGCGGTCGCTGGTGAGGAGCCAAGCCATCGGCGGCGCTCCACTGCGGGCCTCGTCGGCGAAATCCTCGACTGCCGCCGTGTAGGTGAGCACCGGCAGGTTTTGCGAGCTCTTCCAGTTGGCCGACACCAAAGGCCTCCGCAACTGGTTGACCGCGGCACCATAGCGGTCCTTCCAAAGCACTTCCTCCTCAAAACTGCGCTGGAGGACGGTCGGCACATGGGCACCGGTCACCACCTCCTCGACCACCACCTTGTAAGCCGAGTTTCGCTTCAGCTGTTCGCGCAATTCACGCTCCACCTCCTCGAACAAGGTCAAGACAATGATGGCCAGCACCCCGAGGAGCGCCGGCAGCATGATCTTGCTGAGGGGAGACACCGGATACTCAAGCCAGCGCTTGAAGGTGTTCTTCCACAGGTAGAAAGGTATTGAAGTCCAGGATTTCATCCGCAATCGCATCCAAACGCTTGTCGTGCGTAGCAATCAGACACACCGAGCCCGGCGCCAAGGCATGTCGGATCGCCTTGGAAATCACCATCGTGTTGAGGTCGTCGAGGCCCGAAGTCGGTTCGTCGAGCAGCAAAATCGAAGGGTTCTTGGCCAGGGCCCGCGCGATGCTCGCCCGTTGCTGCTGGCCGCCCGAAAGCTTGGCCGGCATCGCGGAGGCGTACTTCGCGAGCCCGAGCCTGTCGATCCATTCCCCCACCCGGTCCACATCGCCGCCCGCCATTTCCACCGCCAGCCGGACGTTGCGTTCAACGCTGGCCAGCGGCAGCAGGTTGAGCTGTTGGAAGACGAATCCAACTTCGCGCCGGAGGTATTCGGGGCTGCCGACCGCATGCGGCGAATCGGTCACCAGACGCCCGCGGTCGGGGCGGATCAGGCCCGCGATGAGACGCAGAAGGGTGCTTTTGCCACAACCGGAAAAGCCTTTGGCGAGAGTCACCCCCGCCTCGAGCGTGAGGCTCAAACCGTCAAACACCGGAGCCGCCCCGCCGGGGTATGCGTAGCCGATCTCCTTGAGCTCAATTTTCATCTTTCGCTTTGATGGCAATCGCTTGCGGGCCCACCTGCGCGACTTCGCTGCCGGGCCACAGGTGGCGCACCAGACCCGCCCATCCGCTGTTCGCCAGCACCTCGGGTGCGGCAAAGGCGATGTCCTTCTTGTGCACCAGCCGGTAGGGACGATTGAACCGGCAATAGACGTGGACCAGATTGCGCTGACCCATCGAGCGCATCGCATCTTCAAGCGCGCCCTCCTTGATGTTGAAGATGTAGTTCAGCTTGATCTCCAAACCGCTGTCGACTTCCTCGGTTCTGGTGTATTCGCCGCCGATCAATCTGCCGGTTTGAGACTGCTGCAAGAACACCAGGAGCTGCTTGGCAGGGACCGATCCCATCACCGGCCCCGATGACGCAACCGTGATTTCATAGCGGCTGGCATCCTCGATCACCGCCAGATGCTCGTTGGCATCGACCCACACCCTGGCCTCTTCGCCCTCCTTGAGCTTGCCGAGCGCATCCTTGATCCGGTCGCTGAGACGCAACTCGCCGGCAAATTCCGCCACCATGTAGGACCGGCGCTTGAGGACCTCGAGCTGCTTGCGCTTGCGCGCGATCGCCAACTCGCTGGCATCGAACTCCAGCTGCAACTCGCGCTTGAGCGTCTCCGGATCGAGCCGCTCTTTCTGCAGCGCGATCTGGCGCTCCAGGCGGGCAATCGCCTTGGTCGCCTGGCCCCTGAGCCGCGCGGGCAGATTCAAGTCCTTGCTCGCATCCTCGAGCGCGGTCTTCTTGTCCATCATTTCGCTGAGCTCCATGGTCAGACGCGCCTCGGCATCCCACGAGTCGATGGTCAGCTGCCGGCGTTGCTGCACGAGCTTTTGCTCATCCAGCTCCAGCGCCTTGATCTCGATCTCGAGCTGTTCGGGGTCCATGACCGCCCAGCATTCGCCCTCCTTGAGCTGCTGCCCGTCCTTGGCTTGGATCCGCAAAAACCCCTCGCCGGCAGCCTTCTGCTGGGCATACGAGGACGGGCGGACACTGCCTTCCTCCATGCCCAGCCACAGCCGGTCCACCTCGGGATAGCTGGTCAGGGGCTTGACCTTGTCCGCAGCCATGAGCGGCTGCGAACAGCAAATCACAGCCAGGCCGATCCATGGCAGGAGCTTACGATTTCCAGAAGGTTTCATCCCAAATTAAGAATTGGAGGTCGAGTTGCTGAAGCTGACGTCGGATCTCGATCCGTCTTAGCTGCAATGCGGACCTTGTTTCAAGATCCTTGATGACGCCATCGGGTGAGGTCAGGCCGGATCCGCCCCCCCGCTCCATCCGTTGCAGGATCTGCCGCTCCCGTTCGAGGAGATGGCGGTATGTCGAGATCAGCTGCGAAAAGCGCATCGCCTCGCGCTCGCGATTCTGTTGCAACCGCTCGCGGGTGAACTGCAGGCGTTGCTTGGCATCGGCGATACTCTCCAAGCCCGCGATGTCGGTGAGGTCGATCGACTTGTTGGCCCCCGAAAACAGGAACAGTTCCTCAGATGAGAAACCGGCACTCTCTTCCGAACTGTAAAGGGCGGGCAGCCCGAGGCCCAGATTGACCGTCGGCCATTGCTGGAATTTGACCCGCTTGAGCTGGAGCAGCGCGGCTTCGATCTGGACGGCCTCGAGATTGGCCGCAAGCTTCCCGAAGTCCTCGCCGATGCCCAGGCGGCCGATCCGGTCACGGTAAGTCACCTGCGGGATCTCTCCCGCCAGCCGCCAGTTGCCGCCGGGCGTATTGAGAAGCTGGTTGACCTTCAGCCGGTGATAGGCTTTCCGGCGCTCGAGCATCCGGCGCTCGTTGTCCATCCGCTCGAAGTAGGTCGAGATGTCACCCGCAGCCGCCAGCGACAGGTTTTGCGATTTGGATTCGAATGCCGCCTCGGTTTCGGCAATCGCCTCAGCCTCGATGAAGGCCTCGTAAAGCTGCGCATAAAGCCTGCGGCGATCGAGTTCATGAGACCACTCGGCATTCTGCTGCTGCAGGGCGATCGCATACAGGGACGCATGGAATTGGAAGGGATTGGGAATGCTCAGGTTGGCGACGAGACGCGCGCTGAGGTCATCCGCCTCCAGATTGCTCAACTCACTGAGGCTCGCGCCGATGTTCACGTAGGAACCAACCTTGGGGAGCAGCTCGAACCACTTCTTCCAGCGCAGTTTTTTCGTCTGGGCCAACTGCGCTTCGGATTGGCGGATCGAAAGGTTGTGCTTCATCATGCGGCGCTGCGCCGCGCGCCAGTCCATCGGCTTGCCCTCCGACGGCTGCTCGATGCCAGCAAACAAGCCGCGAACCTCCTGCCTTTGGCTTGCCGCATTGGCCTCAAGATTGCGGGCCAGCTTGCCCTGGATCCCGCAGGAACCCGACGCGAGAGCCAGCAACGACAAGGACAGACAGGTCCAGGGGCGGCGGCGCGGAGCCGAACGCTGTCGCGGGCGCGGGACGCCTACAAACCGCATTCGCCGGCTGACAGTCCGCTCACCCAAGGCATCAAGGCAGACCGGAGCCCACGAAGAAGGTTCCGGTGACTTCGTTGATGTCGGTGGTATTGCCGTCCAACGAGCCGTTGTAGGGGCCGTTGTCGAGTCCGAGGAAATCGAGCACATAGGAGCCGTTGAGGGTCACCGGATCCGGGGGGTTGATTCCGCCGATCACCAGAACACCGGTATCCGTGCCGTTGATCCGGCGCCACGAGTAGGTCATCGCACCCACCAGCGGGTTTCCGTTGACCGTCATCAGGCCTTGTCCGGTTTCATCCGGGTCGGTCGCATTCGTCTTGTTGGGGAAAGTGGCCTGGGTGACGAACTGGATGTTGAAGTTGTAGGTCGGATCGGTGCCGTTGGTGAAGACAATCGTCAGATTGTCCAGGGACGGCGGGGCGATCTTGCTGGGCGCATTCGGATCGACCTGCGGGTTGTAGTTTTCAAGCACAGGCCCACCGGTGTCGGTGGTGAGGCCGGCCGGGACAAAGATCACATCAAACCATGGCATCGCACTGCCGGGAATCCGGACGGTCGCAACGTCAGGAGTAATCGCCGAGCCGTCGGTCGAGAAGGTGAGGTCGACCTGCACCTGGCTGATCGGATTGCCGGCCGAGTCACTCTGGAACAAAAAGGTGTAGGAGCCGTTGTCCGCGTCGAAGCCACCCCCGCTGGTGGTGAGGTCGTTGTCCACGATGCCGTCCATGGTGAGTACCGCCGAGGTCTCATTGACCGCGAGGTAGCTGTAGGTCACGCTGTTGAGCTTGTCCGGGTATTGGGTGTCCGAAGTGTCTCCACCCTGGTTCGGATGCTGGCGGATTTCGTTGCCGCCGCGGTTGTAGATGAAGGTGCCGACCTCAACGTTGCCGCTCTTGAGCGCAGGAGGAGTTCCCGTGTTCCGGAGAAACTCAAAGGTCACGCTGCCATCCAAATAGAGGATCAACGCATCCAGCGTCTTGGGACGGATGGTGGGCGGCGAGGTGTCATACAGATCGCCACCACCACCGCATCCCGATACCGAGAGCACCGCGGCACCAACGGCGGAAAGGGTGCAGATGCCTTGAACGCTTTTCTTGAAGCTGAATGTCATGATGGGTATCCGTGTGGGTCTTGAAGGAATTCGGGAAGCAATTGGGGATGTCGCCAGGTGGATGGAGTCAGATGCGGCTCATGCGCCTGGCGCTTGGGAACAAAGATCTCAGTTGACCGATTCCGCGTCGATTGCGGCGACCGAAGGGGTGGTTGCGTCCTCGTTTTCCGAGCCGCGCAGCGGCCGTCCCGTCGGGTCGATGATCTGCGCGGTCACGAAGATGACAAGATTGCTCTTGATCCGTTGTTCGGCCTTGGTTTGGAACAGGCGTCCGACCCATGGGATGTCTCCGAGGATCGGCACCTTGTCTTCGACATTCTGCACGTCTTCGCGGAGCAGTCCGCCGATGGCGACCGTGTAACCGTCGTAAATCGTCAGCGCGGTGTTGACCCGGCGGGTCGAGAAGATCGGCATTTCGATGCGGTTCTACGTGAGGATCAGTGAAACCTCATTGCCAAGGGCGTCGATCGCCTGCGTCGAGATCGGGCTGCCGTAGTTGATGAAGCCTTCGAATTCCACAATCTCCGGCACGAAGCGCAGGTCGATCATGAAGTTGTTGTCCGCCAAGGTCGGCTCGATCTCGAGCGTGACCCCGGTGTTGCGGGTTTCGAATGCCGTTGGG
Source organism: uncultured bacterium (assembly GCA_965650215.1). Lineage (GTDB taxonomy): Bacteria > Verrucomicrobiota > Verrucomicrobiia > Verrucomicrobiales > Akkermansiaceae > Luteolibacter. Next base: position 13,028 of record CBFGOB010000030.1, read on the forward strand.
TTGGCTGGAGTCACGATCCGCGCTTGTTGCGTCGTGCCGGTTCCGCCGCCGCCACCACCGCCTGGAAGTTCCGGCGGGTCGTATTCGGTCGGGTAGATGAATTCACGGATGATCTCGATGGTGGCCTTTTCGCCGGAGCGGGCAGTGATCGAGGGGGCGGTCATGAGGTCGATCCCCTTCTTCTGGGCCAGGCCGCGCATGATCACCTTGAGTTGGCCGTCCGAGAACAATCCGGTAAAGGACATGATGCCTGGGGCAACCCGCGATTGCTGGGAAGCGCGGTTGGTATTGTTGAGGATCGCGTCGATGCTGTTGCCGGCGATGGCGAAATCGCCACTGCGGTTGCCACCGGTCAGGAGGTTGGTGGCTTCGTTGTCGCCTGCAGGCACGCCGGGGACGATCGGGCCGGAGAAGTCCAGACCGGTACGGGTGCCGCCATTGCCGGGAGTGCCGCCGGCACCGGCCATATTGCCATCGCCGCTGAAGAAGGGTCCTACGACCCAGTCAAAGCCGAGTTCATCGGAATTTTCCTGGGTGATTTCGACAAACTTGGTGGTGATCTTGACCTGCTTTGGCTGGCCTTGGGTGTGGGTGTCCACGAGCACCTCGATCTTGTCGAGTTCGGTCGGCGTGTTGGTCACGAGCAGCGTGCTGCCGCTGAGGGTAGCGGATGCTCCATCCGGGAAGCTGATGCCGGACTTCTTGAGCAGCTCGCTGATCGGCGGGCGGGGCTTGATGAAGTTCGCCTGAGTCGCGCCGGGGTCCGCAAAGGGATCGGGTTCCGAAGCGCCGCCTCCGCCTGTCGTGTCGCCGCCGAGCTTGGACTGGAAGTCCGGTGGCACCGTGTAGCTGCGGGTGAAGAAGTCTTCTCCGGTCTCGGTCTGCGGCACGAGCGCCACCGAATAGTCATCGACCTTGTAGCGGAGCTTGGTGGCATCGCAGATGTATTTCAAGGCGACAGCCAAGGGCACGTTGCGAACGCGCAGTTCGGGGATGCGGAGGGCATTCGGATCACTGCCGGCCAGCGGCAACGCTTCACCAAGACCGGGGGCGAGACCGGCATCTGCGGTGGCAGCGGCAGCACGCGGGCGGCGGACCACGAAGTTGACGCCTTTCTTGGCGGGATCGAGCTCCAAGGTGTCGAGCTCTGCGGCACGTTGGCGGAGGAAGGCGATCGCCTCTTCCACCGTGGTGTCTTCGAAATCAATCCGTGGGATGACGATGCGGCGGAGTTTTTCGGTGATGTAGGCAACTCCGGTGTCCTGGGCGTCCCTGCGGCCTTGGCCGGTGGTCAAATCCGGG
>CBFGOB010000031.1:0-14098 GCA_965650215.1 uncultured bacterium
CCAGCCCGGGATGGCTGAACATGCCGAGGCCAAAGCGGTCATGGAAAGCATGCTGCCTTTGGGGCAACAACTTGCCAAATCGGCTCTCGCCGGACCTCTCGCCACGCAACAACGTTTCGCCCTCGACTGGAAGGGCTGTGATTTCGCTGCTCCCATCGAAGCGAAATGCAAGGAAACCGCCGAGGCCCAGCTCAAAAAGATTCTATCCCAGCAACCGGTGTCGGTGGAATACCTGAAAAAATTCATCACCATGTGGAATGGATTCCCATACGTCGATGAGGCGGTGGCTCATTACGATAAAGCAGCCGTCACCGCGCTGGAGCAGATCAAGATGATGGCATCAAAATCCCAAAAAAATTACGCCCTTCAAAAATTCATCGCCACCTGGGATCCGGCGCCAACTGCGAATGAAGCCAGAGAGATGAGAGAGGCGATGGCGAAAGAGGAGCTCGATGCCATCCGCGCGATTCCGGCCAAAAGCACCATGAAGAGCCGTCTGCGCGATTTCATCCGCGATTACAAAGGCACAACCTTGGAGAAAGAAGCCTTGGCATTGCTCGAAAGTTCCTAGTCCACCCGCAAGTCTGGTCTTCTCACGCCTTTGGCGACACCTTTTCTGAAAAGGATCTAGCGCCGCAGCGCGTCATATGCTCCGCGTCTGAGGAATGGCATTACCTGCGCGAGCGTCTGGCGGGTTGAGCCCGCCACCAGGCAGGAGAAGCCCCACGTGGTGGGCGCAACATCCCCGGGAAAGGCAATGGGGCGATGGGACTGGCAGACATGCTGACCGGCGACATTGCGCCAAGCCCGCATGCCCGTGGGCGCATCCGTGGCCCGCGAGAACAGAAGCGCGCCTCGCCGATCGTACACGGACATCATCATGCGCAGCGTAACGGTTTCCGGCGCAACCTGATTGCAGGTGACCAACACCCGGTAGTCCGCATCCGTCGCACCCGGAGGAGCAAAGGTGGCAAACATGCCGGATTGCGTCAGGTCCTGCAGAATTGCATTGCAGATGCTTTTGCCCGTCTGATTGGGGTCACCCTGTACGGTTGCCTGCCAGAATTGCCGCATGCCCTGGTCGAAGCCAGCCTGCACCTGATAGGTGACCGTTCCCGCGATCGGTTTGGGCCGCGGAGACGCTCCAGCCATCTGCGAGCGGCCCGATCCCGTCAACCCGTCCGCTGCGGAACCCGCATGAGGCGATGGTTCAAGGGGTAAGCTGCAGCACTCTGAGGCTGGTGATCGGACGCTCGGGGAACTTCGAGCCTTCACGGGTCACGTAGTCATGCACCCACTGCAAGCGGACGGATGCCCCGGGTTTCAGAGCCAGGATTTGTTTCCTGATCGCATCCGGCAAGTGGGGTGGGTTGACGTGGTTTTCGATCAGAACGAGGAACCGTTCCTGTTTTTCATCGCCGTAGGGACCTGGCTTCTGATGGAAAAGGTATTTCTCGATGGCGAAGGTCGCCAGTTGGCCGGAATGGCCACAGCGGTCGGGACAGAGGGCCGTCAGCCCTCTGCAGCGGTGCTCGGTGATGCCGACGAAGCGGGCAATGACATCATGCGAGGAAAGCAGGGCCCGGGATTCCCCAGGACTGGTCGGGTTCCAGCCCAGCCGTTTCTCCACCTCCTTGCGCCAGGCTTGCGACTTCAGGTCGGGATGCCCTGCATCCCCGGCGTCCAATTCGAGCCACTTGCCCACCGCGCCGGCCCACTCGTCGGATCCGACATCCGGCCCGTGGCCGTGCTCGTCATTGACGCGAAGCCGGGCATCCACCCATTTGACCCACGGCTCCCAAGCTTCGGGTGGCGTATCCGGAATGACGGATGCCTTGCCATCGATGCCGCCGGCTTGCGCTGGGGATGGATCCGCGCCCATCACCGGCACCAGCGTGAAGAAAGCGAGCAAGACCAGTGTGAGTCGGGCGTTCATGGTGTGGGAGCAGAAGTTCGCGGAAGCGCCGGGCGGGGCGCCTGTTCGGCACCCTGCCCGATGGAATGACACGGATGGGGAAATTTCCTTAGAACGACCTGAATCCGGCGGGAATGTGGAATGATCCGGCGCGATCACTTCGAGGTGGGCAGGCCGTCGACGCCGATGCCGTCGCTGCCGGCGGAGCCCGGTGTGGTGAGCGTGGAACTGCTGATGCCTTCGCTGCTGCGGGTGAGGCGGAGTTCGACGGTGGGCATGCCTTTGCTGTGCGCGCGGACGATGATTTCGCCCGGCTTGCGGTCGCTGCCGGGGCGGATTTCCGGTTCCGGTCCCGAGGTGGCGGCGATGATGGCGCGGCCGAGTCCGTTGAAGGTGCGGAAGACATTCGCTTGGAACGGGGTGTGGCTGAGCGGATCACCGCCGCCGGCACCGACGAGCCGGCCGGGTCCTTCGATCTGCACCCAGATCCACTTCGATGCCTTGGGCACGAAGTTGCCGTCGGCGTCTTCGGCGCGGATGGTGATGTAGGACAGATCGCGCTTGGCGGGATCGAGGGCGGTTTGATCGGCCTCGATCGAGATTTTGGCGGCGGCACCCGCGGTGCGGTGGCTCATGGTGGCGGCCACCTTGCCCTGGTTGCGGCCGATGATCTTCAGTTCGCCGGGTTGGTAGGGGACGAGCCATTCGAGGTGCATGTCGTTCGTTTGGTCGAACTTCCTGGTGCCGAGCGATGTGCCGTTGAGGAAGAGCTCCGCCTCCTCGCAGTTGGTGTAGCACCAGACCGGGATGGAGACGCCCTCCTTGCCCGGCCATGTCCAGTGCGGGAGGATGTGGACCATCGGTTTCTCCGTCCACTGGCTCTGATAGAAATAGAAGTGGTCTTTGGGGAAATGGCAGATGTCGATGATGCCGAAGTTGCCGAGCACGCGCGGCCAGCCGCCGGACTCGCCGATGTAGTCGAAGCCGGTCCAGCGGAACTCGCCCATGATGCGGGGGGTGTTCTTGGTCATCCGCCAAGATCCCCGCGCGCTCACCTGCACGCCGGAGTTGTCGTAGGACGATTCGTAGTAGGCATCGGTTTCGGGAAACACTTCGGTTTCCGTGAGTTGGGGATGATCGATTCCCTTGCGGAAGTAGCGGGGGATCGTGCGGTATTCGCCGCGTGTGTGCAGCGAGTGCGGGAGTTCGGAGAGATACATCAGGCGCTCCGGCCAGCGTGCGAGATCGCCTTCGATTTCGAACACGGAATCGACGCCCTCGTTGTAGCCGACGATGTCCATGTGATGGGTGAAGCCGGTTTCATTGGCGGCCTTGATGTGGTTGCAGCCGACGGTGAACGGGCGCGAGGGATCGGTTTTCCTGCAGATCGCACCGAGGATTTTCACGGTTTCGGTTTCACCGTTTTTCACCGACTCCGGCACTTCGTTGCCGACGCTCCACATGATGACCGACGGGTGGTTGCGGTCGCGCTTGATGTGGTCGACGAGGTCGCGTTCGTGCCATTCGTCGAAGTACTTGTTGTATCCGAAGGGGGCCTTGCCCTTGTTGGTTTTGCTGGAGACGAGGAGCTTGCCCTCGAAGTCCCAGCCGCGCCGCCATTCGTCGAAGGTTTCGTTGAGGACGAGGAAGCCGAGCTTGTCGCAGAGTGCCATCAGTTCGGGCGAGTGCGGGTAGTGGGCGGTGCGGATGGCGTTGCAGCCCATGTCCTTGAGCATCTTCATCCGGCGCTCGAGCGCCTGGTCCCACAGCGCGGATCCGAGCAGGCCGAGGTCCTGGTGGTTGCACACGCCCTTCATCTTGGTGGGCACGTCATTGACGAAGAGCCCTTCCTTCTTGTCGTAGCGGATCGAGCGGATGCCGAGCGGGGTTTCGTAGGAATCGACAAGCTTTCGGCCATCGAGCAACTCGGTGACGATGCGGTAGAGGTAGGGCCGGTCGACCGACCATCGCTCCGGACTTTTGACCACGAGCGTTTGGGAAGCGGCGCGCTCGCTTCCGCCGGCGATGTCGATGGTCTCGCTTGCCGTGGCGACGGATTTTCCGGAGGCATCATGGATCGTGTGGCGGAGGGTGATGGCCCCTGCGTTGCCGCGGTCGTTGCGCAGGGTGGTTTCGATGGCAACGGTGGCTTGTTCCCTGGTGATTTCCGGGGTCGTGACGTAAGTGCCCCAGTGGGCGACGCGGAGCGGGTCGGTGGTTTTCAGCCAGACGTGGCGGTAGATGCCGGTGCCCGCATACCAACGGCCCGAGGGAACCTTCTCGTTGTCGACGCGGACGGCGATCGTGTTGTCGCCGGAGAAATCGAGGTGGGGCGTGAGGTCGTATTCGAAACCGATGTATCCGTAGGGGCGCTTGCCGAGGTGGTGGCCGTTGATCCAGACCTCGCCGTTCATGTAGACGCCATCGAACTCGATGAACACCCTGCGGCCTTTGGTCGTCTCGGGCATGCGGAAGGTTTTGCGGTACCAACCGATGCCGCCGGGCAGATACCCGCCGGCTGCTGCGGTGGCCGCCTTGGGGTCGAAGGGTTGCTCGACGGACATGTCGTGGGGGAGGTCGAGAGCGCGCCACGACGAGGCATCGAAGCCGGGTTTTTCCGCGCCGGGTGCGTCGCCGCGGTGGAACTTCCATGAGTAGTCAAAGCACTCGCGCTGGCGCGGGGAATCGGCCGAAGCAAGGGAGGAGAGGATGAGAATGCTGGAAACGAGGATGCGTGCGATCATGATCGGGAATGGTGCGATGCGGGCGAAGCTTGGCGCGGGAAAGAAGCCTTGGCAACTGCGATGGGCCGGAGGTGAACTCGCCAGCATCTCGGAAAAGGTGCCGCCGACCTTCTTGCATGCGGCGCAAACCGCAGATTCTCGGCCCCAAGCAATCCAATGGCTGCAGAGTTCCTGAACATGCGCTAAGACCAAGCGCAGCCGCGATAGTGGAATCGCCACCCCGATGAGAAGAACGATTTTCCTCACCTTTGCCGATACCCGCTTGCGTGGATCCCTGAAGCGGATCCGGCGACAAGCCAGGTCCTTGGCCGTCTTCGACGAAATCCGGGCCTGGGATCAAGGGGACTTGGATCCCGGATTCCGCCGCAGGCATGCGGAGCGATTGCAGCCCGGGGTCAGGGGCTATGGCTATTGGATCTGGAAGCCCGAAGTGATTCTCCGGACTCTCGACTCAATGGCCGAGGGTGACATCCTGCTGTATGCGGATGTCGGCTGCCACCTGAATGCCGACGGTCGCGACCGGCTGCTGGAATATGTCGAGAGGGTGAAACGCTCCAGCTTGGGGTTTCTCGGAGTCAGGGTTCAGGATGTGCTGGACAGGGATTGGACCAAAGGTGATTTGCTCGATCATCTGGGGGTTCGGGACCGCAAGGACATCACCGACACGCCAAGCATTGCGGCTGGGACCCTGTGGATCCGGAAAGGTCCGGGTATGCTCGCGATGCTCCGGAGCTGGCAGCAGGTCATGGAAACGGACATTTCCCTGATCGATGACAGCCCGTCCCAAGCCCCCAACCTGCCCGGGTTCAGGGAACATCGCCATGATCAGGCGGTGCTTTCGATTCTTGCGAAAGTGGCCGGCGTCGAGACCCTGGACCCGCACGAATGCTATCCGACCGCGGAGGATGCCGCCGGGGCTCCGGATTGGTCGACGATGACCGCCATGCCGATCTGGCACCGCCGCGACAAGGAGTTCAAGCGCCCATGGACATGGCATGGGCTGCGTTTGCTGTCCCGCGTGGCACCGACCCGGGCGCTGCGCTCGCGCCTGCGCAGCGAGTGCCGCCGCAGCTTGCGTTGAGGGCTGCCTGCGGCAGCCAAAAAAACTGCGACACTCACAGAGCGCATCCCGCATCCCGAACACCGACATGCGTTGACGGCGGCAGGGCTTTGCCCCAAGGTAGGGGCATGCAGGCGATCCAGTTCGAACAATCCGTCGTTTCGATCCTGAAGCGGGACCCGCGCTTTGACCCGCATGCCTACTTTTTTCTCAAGGACGCTCTGGATTTCACCCTCAAGCGGATTGCCGATGCGAATGGCGGCCAGGGCCGTCATGTCAGCGGTCCGGAGCTGCTTGAAGGCTTCCGCGACCATGCGCTCGAGCAATTCGGCCCGATGGCCTCGACCCTGATGGCCGAGTGGGGGGTGCGGAAGTGTCAGGATGTCGGCGACATGGTGTTTCTGCTCATCGAGGAGCAGGTGTTCGGCAAGCAGGAATCCGACCGCCCCGAGGACTTTGCCGGTTGCTTTGACCTCAAGGCCTCCCTCGAAGCGCCGTTTTTGCCGAAAATCCGGGCCCGGGAACCGTCGATTGGCCGCTGAGCCGCTTGGGTGACGAAGTTTTTGCCGTTCGGCGGGTGTTTTTTGCTTGTGGCCACTTGAAATCGTCTGGTTGGCTCGCCGGGTGCTTTCGGGAACAGGTGTTTGCCGCCCGGTCACTGCGCAAATCCTGCTCTCCTGATGACGGTTTTCAATCCCAACCATGACCCTGATCGCCCTGTCGGCCTGCCGATAGAGCGTCGTCATTTCCTGGGGCTGATGGGCCTGACGGGCTTGGGCATGCTGGCGGCCACCGGCAGCAGTGAGGCCGCGCCCTCGAAGGGCTCGCCGATCGTCAAGGTGCCGACCTCTTCAGGCAGCGCCGGATCCTACGCAGTGAATGCCGCGCCGGGTCTGGACTTGCCGGAAGAATGGGCGATGCGCAACCGCTCGGTCCATTCCTACTACCGCTATCTGCAGTCGCTGCGGCTCAAGCGGGTCGATGCCAAGCAGGTGATCGAATCGCACGTCAAATCCCGCGCCGGGATCTGGAACGGCCTGCCGCCGCGCGATTGGTGGAACCGGATGGGCTACATGCTCAAGCTCGCCGAGCGGATTGCCATGGAAATGAATGTCTCCGAGGTCGAGATCATCTCCGCATACCGCACGCCCGCCTACAACGCGACCTGCCGCGGCAAGTCGGGCTCCTGGCACAAGCAGAACGTGGCGATCGACATGAAATTCCCGGTGCGCGCCTCCAAAGTGACCGCCACCGCCCGCGAGCTCCGTGACCTCGGGTTGTTCCGGGGCGGGGTCGGCGGCTATTGGAATTTCACCCACCTCGACGCCCGCGGCTCGAACGTGAATTGGTGAGCCGCCTGACGAGCTGCGCCATGGCGATTGGCATCATCGCGATCCCACACGATGGCCGCCAAAGGCAGCCACCCCGATGTGGTGCTCTCGGAGCGCCATGAGTGTGTTCTGCTGGCTTCCGGCCGCCATCTCCGAAGAGGTGCCAAATCGTCATCCCGGCGCTGCCGTTCCTGCCGGCGAGGCGGATTCGGATCAAAAAGTCGGATTTCATCGCAACTTTTCCGGGTTCCGGTGGTGTCACCCATTCTGAATGAATGTGGTCCGCTGCCTGCTGATCCTCTGGAGTGCCAGCTTGCTGACGTCTCCGGCGAAGCCTTTGCCTGAGGAAGTGGTGCAGCGCGCCGCGGCGCAGCTTGACCAGTTTCTGACCGCCGACCTTCAGGCTGCCGGGCGCATGCCTGAAGCGATGATCCATGACAGCACCTTTGTGCGCAGGGCTTATCTGGGAATCGTGGGTCGCATTCCGACCGCCGCCGAGGCGCGCGGGTTTTTGGAGGACACGTCGGTTTCAAGGCGCAAGGCCCTCATTGAGCGCCTGGTGGCATCTCCCGGTTTTGATTCGCATCTCTTCAATTGGACCGCCGACCTCCTGCGGGTGCAGACCCGCCAGGATCAGCATGGTCTTGGTTGGCAGGTCTGGCTGCGCCAGTCGCTGGCCCGGGACATGCCATGGGACGAGTTGGTGGCCGAAATGCTCGCTGCCACGGGCCACAGCACCAGCAACCCGGCAGTCGGTTATTACCTGCGCGACCGCAACATGCAGTTGGATAACTTCAGCAACACGATGCAGGTCTTTTTGGGTCAGCAAATCGGTTGCGCCCAATGCCACGACCATCCCTTTGATGACTGGACCCAGTACGAGTATTACCAAATGGCCGCCTTCGGTGGCGGCATGCAATACCGCAGCGAGGAGGTCCAACAGGTGATGAGAAGGGCGGCCAGGGAGCTCTATCGCGATCCGCATGGCGAAGGGGTGCCCGCCGGCAACAATCCTGGTGCGCTTGACCGGCAAGCGGAGAAGCGCGAGCAGCAGGCGTTTTTCCGCAAGGTGGCCCGCGACCTGCAGCCGATCTTCAACGCGATCGCCAAAAACGGGATCAGCGAGCAACCCGACGCCCAGCTCAGGCTGCCCAAGGATTACAAGTACAAGGATGCCAAGCCCGGGGAGCTGGTCCCTCCGGAAACCTTGTTCGGTCCCAAGCTCAAGGATGTCGCGGCGGATGACCGCAAACAGGCTTTTGCCGATTGGGTCACCTCGCCGGAGAATCCGTATTTCACGCGCACCATCGTCAACCGCATGTGGCACCGGGTCTTCGGCCATCCGCTGCTGGATTCCCTCGACGACCTGTCGAAGCAGCCGAAGACGGCACATCCCAAGGTGCTCGAGTTGCTCGAGCACGCGATGCGGCAGTGCGACTACGACCTGCGGCAGTTCTCGCGCATCCTCTACCGCACCCAGTTGTTCCAGCGGGCCTGCATGAAGGAAGAGCCGGCGATGGGCGAGCCGATCCTGTTCCAAGGCATGGTGCTGAGACGCATGAGTGCGGAACAACTTTTCGACTCCCTCCTGGTGCTGCGCAATGGCGTGATCGACGACCGGCCGTCTCCCGCGCTCGGGGCGTCCTGGGATGCCTACGTGCAAATGGTCGACACCTTGTTCCAGACCGATGCCCGCGACCTGATGCTGCTGGCAGAGTCGACGAAACAGGGGGAGGAGCGCTTGATCAAGGCGCGCAGGGATTTTCAGGATGCCCGCGATGCCTTGGCCGCTGCAAGGTCGACGGGTGAACGTGACGAAGCCCAGCGGAGGTTCCAGTTGGCCCGCCAGGAATTCGACGCGGCCAGAGAGCAGGCGAATCCCTTGCGCCCGATGATGGAAATGGGCCCGCGCGGCAAAGGGCAGGGCGAGGAACGGCTCAGGGCGTCCGAATTGCCGTCACCCTTCAATCCGGGAACCTTGGTGCGCGAATTCGGAGGCTCGGACCGCGCGACCCCTTCCTCGAGCCATACCGAAGCCACCGTGCCGCAGGCGCTGTTGCTGATGAACCATTGGAAGATGGACCTGCTCGGCGGCCCGAAGAGCGCGTTGGCGGAAGCGCTGCGCCAACATGACAAGGCCGAAAGCCGCCTGGATCTCCTCTTCCTCAGCCTCTTCAGCGAACGCCCGGGGGCCACCGAAACCCAGAAGTACTTGCCGATGGCCAAAAACGCCGCATCGCTGCGCGACCTCGCGACCGCGATGCTCAACTCGAAACGCTTCCTGCACATCCAATGACCGCGCCATGAACCCGAACCGCATGCATGAGATCAGCCGCCGCGATTTTCTGAGCCGCACGGCGAAAACCTGCTTCGGCCTCACGATCGGCGGATCGATGGCCCGCCTCTTCGACTCACCGGCAATCGCGGCGGATCCAGCCGTCGTCAGGGCCGGAGGCGGCAAGGCGAAGCACGTGATTTACCTCTACATGTCCGGTGGCATGACCCACATCGACACCTTCGATCCCAAACCCGATGCGCCCTCGGAGGTGCGTGGCCCGGTGAAGGCGATTTCCACCAATGTCGATGGCATCCAGCTCGGCCACTGCCTGCCGCTGCTGGCCAGGCAGATGGACAAGGTCGCCTTGGTCCGCTCCCTCAGCACCACGCAAGGCGCCCACGAAGAGGGGAAATACCTGATGCATACCAGCTATGCGCCCCGCGGCTCGATCGTGCATCCATCGACCGGTTCCTGGGTGGTCAAGCTGGCCGGCAAGGTGAATCCGGATTTGCCGCCCTACATCCTCGTCGGCGGCGCCAATCAGCACCCCGGTGCCGGGTTTTTCGAGCCGCCCTATGCGCCCCTGCCGATCGGCGATCCCGAGCTCGGCCTGCAGAATGTCAAACGCCGCGGCGGCGTCGGCGAAGACTCGTTCCAAACCCAGCTCAAGCTGCGCGAGCAACTCGATCACGACTTCGATGCCCGCTATCACCGCGGCCAGAAGTCGGTGCGTGCCTACAACGATGTCTACCGTGCCGCGGTGGAGCTGATGCATTCCAAGGATCTCGACGCCTTCGATCTGGGCAAGGAATCCGAGGCGACCCGTGCGGCGTACGGCAGGGAGCGTTTCGGCCAGGGAGTGTTGCTGGCACGACGCCTCGTCGAGCGCGGCGTGCGCTTTGTCGAAGTCGAATACGGCGGCTTCGACTGGCATGCGGACAATTTCAAACAGATGGAAGACATGATTCCGGTCCTCGACCAGGCCCTGGCCTCGCTGCTTGCGGACCTCTCGGCCAGGGGCTTGTTGGAATCGACGCTGGTGGTGGTCGCGACCGAATTCGGACGCTCGCCACTCATCGCCTCCGGCGCCGGACGCAACCACTATCCGAAGGCCTTTTCCTGCCTCTTGGCCGGCGGCGGCATCCGCGGTGGGCAGGTCCATGGCAAGACCGACGGACACGCGGCGAATGTCGTCGAGAATCCGGTCGGCGCCGGCGACTTCAATGCCACGATCGCCTTCGCGATGGGGATCGCCCACGACAAGGTCGAGATGTCCCCATCCAAACGTCCCTTCCGCATGGGCGGAACCGACGGCAAGCCGCTCCGCTCGATCTTTGCTTAGCCCGTTATTAGAAAAAGTGCAGCCGCAGGGGCTGGAGAAGATTTCGCAGGGCCGTCCGAGGGCGTGTTACCTCAAATGCGTCACCAAGATCTCCTCGCCCCAAGGGCAGCCGCACCGGGGTGGCGTTTTCGGAGCGCCATGACGTCGGGCTGGCGGCATGCAGCCGCCATTGCTCCGAACAGGACATGCCGCCACGCACACGCCGGGACCTCGCGGATTCCCGACTCTTGCGTGGCCGTCCGCTTGCCATCGCGGATAAAGGCTTTCATGCTCCGCCCATGGAGGAAGGGCGGAGGCCGGGGCACAAGCATCATGGCGAACAAGGCCGGACCTTCCGTCTGGAGCTGCTGCGCTCGGTGCCGCAGGGGATGATGGCCACCGCCTTCGCCACCTTCGCGATCTTTGTCGCGATCCGCGTCTACGATCTCCCTGCCTGGATGAAGGGCATGCTGCTCGGTGCCAGCAGCATCGGCCTGCTGCTCAGCCTGTTCGTGGTGCAGCTGACGCGTCGCATCGGCTGGCCGGTCAACCGTGTCGCGGCGACCCTGTGGTCGGGGGCCTCGTGCGGCTTTGCGCTGGCGGCCTTCGCCGGAAATTCCGGCACCTGGTATTTTGCCGGCGTGTGCGCGGCCTTCCTCTCCCTCGGCGCGGGCATGCCGCTGATGTCGCAGATCTATCAGCAGCATTACGCCGATGAGAACCGGGGCCGCCTCTTTGCCCTGAGCTCCCTGATGCGAACCTGCGTCGCCGCCCTCGCCGGCTGGGGTTTCGGCCTGTGGGCCGAGCGCGAGGGCTATCCGCTCCTGTTTGTCGTCTACGCCTGCTGCTGCCTCGCGATGTCGGCCTGCGTGCTGTCGATGGCTCCCGTCCACTTGCGCGCATCCACCCGCATCCTGTGGTTCGATGCCTTCCGCCATGTCGGTGCCGACCGGGCCTTCCGCAAGCTGCTGGTCGTCTGGATGGTGCTCGGTATCGGCAATCTCGTGACCGCGGCGCTGTTCGTGGAATACATCGTCAACCCACGCTACGGCTTCGCGCTGCCCGCCGACCGCAGCGGCCTGATCACCAGCACGATCCCGATGCTCGCCGGCATGGTCACGGTCCTGCCCTGGGGTTGGGTCTTCGACCGCATGCCTTTCTATCAGGTGCGCGCCCTGGTGAACCTGTTCTTCGTCGCCGGCATCCTCACCTACTACCTGGGTGACAACCTGATCACGCTGGGCATCGGCATTGCGTTCTATGGCATCGCCGGATCGGGTGGCGACATCCTCTGGGCGCTTTGGACCTCGCGCTTCGCCTCCGGCGACCGGGTGGCCGAGTACCAGAGCGTGCACAGCTTCCTCACCGGGGTCAGGGGTGTGGCGGCTCCGCTGGCGGCCTTTGCCGTGGTCGAGTCGCTGGGGCCGACCAGCGTGGCCTGGATCTCCGCCGTGCTGATGCTGCTTGCGACCTGGATGATCCTCCCGGAAGTGCTCGGCGAGTTCCGCAGCCGCCGCGCCAAGCCCCAGGAAGGGTAGGGGATGTGAACGTGGCTGCGCTTTTCAAGCGCCACGTCAAATCCATCAATGAAAAGGGCATGGCGCTTGGAAGCCGCCGCCACGTCCATGGGAGAGCGCGGCATGGCCCGGTTGCCTCCGAGGCAGGGACGCCTGTCCGGGGTGTCCGCTTTTGCGATCCATCGTTTTGGCTAACGCGGTGTCAGCACGATCGCATGCTCGTCGAAGCGCGCCTTGGCATTCGCCTGATCCAGAAGGTAATTGAGGACCGCTCCCGCAGGCGTGCTCTTGAGCACCAGCGACACCTTGGCCTCGTTGACCGCCCCGCTGGGGTCCTGGACGATGAAATTCGGTTGCACCGCGCCTTTCGATTCCCTCTCGGCCAGCAGGCTCAGTGCCGCAAGGGCCTCCTTGAGGCTGGCTTCCTCGACCTTGAACTCCGGGATCACCACCGTGTTGAGCTTGTTCTTGCGGCCGATGACCGCGATCCGTTCCGAGTTCACCTCGACCTGGCCGAGGCGGTAGCGGGCGTTCGCGTTGCGCGGGTAGGCTTTCAGCGCCGCCTCGTAAGCGGCCTTCGCCGCGGCGGGATCACCGGCCTTTTCCGCTGCCATACCCTGCAGGTAGTGGGACTGTGACTTCTCTAGTGCCGTCTGCTGGGCGCGGACCGGCGCCGCCAGAAGCACCATGCCGAAGAGGGTGAGGGCCAGGGTCGAAACTTGCGCGTTCATCAACCGCAATGTTTAGCCCGAATCCCCGCCCGATGCAAACCGGAACTGCCCTGGTGCGGTTCCATCCGGTAGGGACGCCTTTCCGAGGCGTCCGTCTGCGCGACCCATCGCCTAACCCACCACCAAGGGATAAACCATCTGTGATGCTCCCGCTCACCGATAGCCTTCGATGAGCAAGCCCTCGATTCGCTCGAAGTGCCGGGTGTTGTCAGTCACCAGGGTGAGGCCGGCGTGCAAGGCCGTGGCGGCGATGAGGATGTCGAAGTCACCGATCCGCTCGCCGCGTTCGCGCAGCTTGCGGCGGAGGCGGCTGCCGATCACGGCGACCTCCGCCGTCACCGCCAGGGTCGGAAAGGCCGATAAAAACCCTTGGCCCTCCGCGGGCCGCGCATAGCCCTCGAGAAACTCGAGCACGCTGATGCTCGAAAGCACGAATTCCTCCTGGCCATGCCGCTGGAGGTAAGCCTTCGCCGGCCCTTCCTGCTTGCGGACCCACTCGCGCTGCAGGTGGATCATAAAACAGGTGTCGAGCAACTTCACGGCGCTTCCTCTCCTTCCCAAGCCGAGGCGCTGTCGCTTCGCTCGGCAAGACCCGACTGCTCCCAGTAACGCGCTGCGGCCTCATCCCCTTCGCACACGCGGAGCCCGCCCAAGCACTCCAGAATCGAGGCCCCACGGGCATCCGCAGGGCCGAAGCGCGCCCGCCTCACGACCGCCGAAAACGACTCTCCCTCCCGCTTCGCCCGCCGCAAAAGTTCATAGGCATCCAATTCCAAAGAAATGGTTTTCGTAGCCATGCATGAATCCATGCATGGATTATGCCGCAGGTCAAGTCCTCATGCCGGAGTTTCGCCGGCGGGCTGCAGCAGCCCGGACTGGTCACGACCAAGGGACAGGCCATCGGTGGACGAGCATTGGAGCGTCGGCCGGCGACCGACGATGCCCAGCGCTCCCGCGTCTGCGAGGGCTCACCGCCTGGCAGCCTCCGCCCCCCCGCATCCTCCACATGCCCGAGCGCTTTCAAGTGCGCGACTTCGTGAGCGATGCCGACCTGGTTCAGGGCATGCTCGCCATGCGCCTCTTCCTGCCCGAGGCGGGTTTCAACCTTTCCACCCGCGAGGCACCCGCCTTCCGCGACAAACTCATTCCCCTCGGCGTCACCCACATGAGCGCCGGCTCCAGCACGCGTCCTGGCGGCTAC
>CBFGOB010000032.1:0-13887 GCA_965650215.1 uncultured bacterium
GGCGATTGCGGGGATTGCCTACATGACCATTTTCGGGGTAAAGCTCATCCCGGCCCGTTCCTCGATCAGCGGCAGCCTCGAGATCGACCACCGCACGACCCCGCTCTACCACTTGCTGATCGGCGGCCAGTCTTCGATTGTCGGGCAGATGCTTGTCGAGAGCCCTTTGGGCGACCGCGCGGCAGGCATCCATGTGCTGGAAGTCCGGCGCAACGGCACGCGCGTCATGCTGCCGCTGTCGCAAATCCGCATTGAGAAAAACGACCGTTTCCTGGTGGCGCTCCACCGCCGCCGCGGAGGTGCCGCCAAGCCTGCGGAATTCTTCGCCTCGATCGGGGCCGAGTCGCTCTCCACCGTGCAGGGCATCGTGTCCGAGTTGGTCGTGAGGGATGAATCCTCGCTGATCGGCCAGACTCTCGCCAAGTCCGACTTCCGCCAGCGCTACAATTGCGTCGTGCTCGCCGTGCACCGCAACGGGGTCAACATCACTGACCGGATTGCGTCGCTGCCGCTTGAGATCGGCGACACCCTGTTGGTGATCACGGCACTCAACAACCTGCAATCGATCGAGGCCACACGGGATTTCGTCATGACCGACACGCCGACGGAATTGGCGATGGATGTCTTGAAGCATCATCGTCCGCGCCATGTGATCCTCTCCTGGGCGGCCTTGATCGGGGTGGTCTTGACCAGCACGCTGACGGATTTCCTGCACGGGATTTTCCCCTCGGTGCCCGTGGTGCCGATCCATTATGCGGCGCTGGTCGGGGCGCTGGCGCTGCTGTGGCTCAAGGTCATGAGCCCGCGCGAGGCATACGCCAGCATCGACTGGCAGGTGCTGCTGATGCTTTACGGCCTGCTCGGCTTGGGCATGGCGATGCAGGGGACCGGAACCGCGGTGTGGCTGGCGAAGGGACTGGTGACGATGTCCGAATCGGTCGTGCCCGCCGAGCACCTGCCGATCGTGTTGCTTTGGCTGATTTTCCTGCTGACCCTTTGCCTGACCGAAGTGCTTTCGAACAATGCGACGGCGGTGATGATGATCCCGATCGGCGTGACCTTGGCCATGGAGCTCGGGGTCAATCCGCGGGCGTTCATCATGGCCATTACCGTGGCCTCGTCCTGCGCCTTCGCCATGCCGATGGGCTATCAGACCCACATGATGGTGTATGGCCCCGGCGGTTACCGGTTCACGGACTTCCTGCGGGTCGGGATTCCGCTCAACGTGATTTGCTGGGTGCTGTCCTGCACCTTGATCCCGCTGATCTGGCCGTTCTGAGGATTGGTCAAACGCTGAGATCGACCGTCAGGTCCTCGCCGAGCTGTTCGATCTCGGTGCGCAGGGCTTCGATGCGGTGGCCATCGCCAAGCGAGACCACGCCGCGGGCGCGGAACATCGGTTGACCGCTCATCGGCGCGCTTTCGAGGCCGGTGGTCAGTTCCTCGAGATTGCCTCCGGCGCGTGCGATGGCGGTGGTCAGTTCGCGCAGGATGCCGCTGCGGTCGTTGCCCATCACATCGACGATGACGGTTTGGCCGCTGCTGTGGTCCTCGGCAGATTCGCGCGCGATCTGGATGTTGATCCCCGACGTTTCGGCGTGCTTGAGTGCCTGGAGAAGCCCGTCGATGGAGGATTCGGGGCACTCGATGCGGGCGATGCCGGCGAATTGGCCTGCCAGCCGGGCCATGCGGCTTTCGAGCCAGTTGCCGCCTTGTCCGGCGACCAATTCGGCGATCGAGTTCACCAGTCCGGGGCGGTCGCTGCCGAGAATGGTCATCACGAGGTAGTGTTTCATGTCCTCATCCTGCAACGGTCATGGTGTGCTTGCCAAAGATTTTCGTGAAATGAATCGCAGCTGCCCGTGGCGGCCGATATCAGGCTGGATTTCATTGGCGACTGTGCTTTGCTCCCAGCGCTTCCGGGTCGGATCCCTCCGGTTCCGGCCCGCCGTGTCATGACCGAAGACCATCCGTTCCATTCGCTGTTTGAGACCTTCGGCCGTCTGCCGCTTGCGCATGCGGAGACGGTGAACGCGCAGGCCTACCGCAGCCTCGCCGGATGGCTCGAGGTGCCGCTGGTCAAGCCCGGCGGCTGCATCCTGCTCAAGGCCCCGCGCGCAGGCCACGGCAAGACCCATCTGCTCTCAAGGATCCGCCACGCCTTCCAGCTGACTCATGAATGCATTTTGCTGCGGGCGTTCTGTGGTTACCAGATCGATGCCGGGACGGTGATGGAGGATGTGCTGAGGCACCTGCTTGATGCCACTCCCTCAAGCCACCGGATCTCGCCGATGGATGAATTGGCGCGCCGCCTGTTTGCCCGCGCCTTGCAGCCGCTTGTCGAATCCGGACAGGTGCCGTGCCAGGATCGCGAAGGCGCTCTGGCTGCCCTGCGGAGACAACCGCTCGAAACCTTCGATTTTCACAACCCCGCCGCCGTGACCGCGCAGTGGACGCGCGAGAACTTCGATGTGCTGGCGGATCGCTTGAGCGGCGTTCTGGCCGCCGAGTGCGAGTTGCCGTTCCGCGAGATCCATTTCTGGTTGGGTGTGCTTTACCGTTTTGCCTCCGATCCGGCCGATCCGGCGAGGCGGCAGCGGGCTCTCGAGCAGGCGGTGTTTTCCGGCGACCCGGGCGATGCGGTCAAGGCGGCACGGCTCGAGGCCTTGCTCGCATTGATGACCCTGACGAAGCGGGTGGTCATGATTGCAGACGATCTCGAAGGTTTCAGCGCGGACTCGAATGCCGCACTGCGTCTGGCGACCTTCGTGGTGGCGATCCGGCAATCGGTCCAGCGCCTGGAATTTGTCATTTCCCTCAATCGAGACGTGTGGGACGGCGTTTTTGTGCCTTGCTTGAGCGACGGGCTCAGCGACCGCTTGTCTGAACGGCTCATCGAACTGCAACCGCTCAACGAAGCCGAAATGGTCGCCCTGCTCGAGTCGAGGGCACCGGGGGCGGGGAGGGGGCTTCTGGCACGAATCGACCGCTCACGGGCCGGTACCCATGCGCGTGGCTTGATCCGCGAGGCGGCGGCTGCATGGCAGGTGCCGGAGTCCGATCCCGCGCCGCAGGAAGCGATGGCACCTGTGGCGGCCGTTGCCGCGGCACCATCGCCGATGCTTGTGGCCGATCCCGCGCCCGAACCGCCGCTTGCGCAGCCTGCAACATCGGTGGATTTGCCGCTGCGCAGGTCTGTGCCCGAGCCGGAATCGATGGTGCAAGCCCCGCTTGATCCGGGGCCTTCCATGGCTGCGGAGGCGGCATCAGCCGTGCCTGCCGTGGCCGGGGATTCCGCTCCGGATCCACTGCTTGCAGCCTCCGATCCCGAGCTGCCGAAAAAACCGGAGCTCGATCCGGCGGATGTGGCGCGTGTGGACGAGATGTTGCGGCAGTTCCGTGAGCGCTTTGGCCGCGATCGGCTGTGAAAATTCCAATTAACCCCTTGCGGAACGGGTGCCTTTGCGTGCTTATTCCTGCGGCACGGCATGAATCCTTCCATCAAAGAAATCGAGGCTCCGGACACACTTTCCAGGGCGGCTGCGGCTGCAGACCATTACCAGTCGGAGAGTGACGATCTGGTTGGCGACCGGATGGTGCTCAACATGGGGCCTTCCCATCCCGCGACCCACGGAGTCCTGCGTCTGATTCTGGAACTGGATGGCGAGGTGATCCACAAGGCGGATCCGGATGTGGGCTTCCTGCACCGGGGCGACGAAAAGATCGCCGAGAACATGCATTACAACCAGTTTGTGCCTTACACCGACCGCTTGGACTACCTGGCCCCGCTCGCCAACAACGTCGCCTATGCCTGCGCGGTTGAGAAGCTCTTGGGTTGGGAGTTGCCGCCACGCGGGCAGGCGCTGCGGGTTTTGTGCTGCGAATTGGCACGGCTTTCCTCCCACCTGCTGGGCGTCGGAGTCTGCGCGATGGACGTGGGGGCGATGACGGTTTTCCTCTACACCTTCACCGAGCGCGAAAAGATCTACAACCTGTGCGAGCAGCTCAGCGGAGCACGCTTCACGACCTCCTACACGCGGGTCGGTGGCCAGCTCCGCGACATGCCGCCTGGCTTCGAGGAAGACGTCCGCAAGTTCCTCACGGAATGTGAGGTGAACATCAGCGAGGTTTCGCGCCTGCTCGACAACAACCAGATCTTCCGCGACCGTATGGTTGACGTCGGAATCATCAGCCGTGAGTCGGCGATCGCCTGGGGGCTGACCGGCCCGAACCTCAGGGCCTCAGGCGTCGAGCGCGACCTGCGCAAGGACAGCCCCTACCTCGGCTACGCGCAATACGACTTCGATGTTCCGGTCGCCGATGAGGGCGACTGCTATGCGCGCTATCAGATCCGCATGGAGGAAATGCGTCAATCGATCCGGATCTGCCGCCAGGTGCTCGACACCATGCCCTCCGGCCCGGTCAACCTCGCCCACTCGAAAAGCATGCTGCCCGAAAAGGAACGGGTACTGATGTCGATGGAGGAGCTCATCCACCATTTCATCGTTGCGACCCAGGGGGTCGACGCGCCCGCCGGTGAAGTCTACTTCGCGGCGGAAAACCCGAAAGGCGAGCTGGGTTTCTTCATCCACTCGAAAGGCGGCGGCGTTCCGCACCGTCTCAAGATTCGCAGCCCCTCGTTCTGCAACCTCTCGATCTGTTCGAAGCTCCTTCCCGGGCACATGGTCTCCGATATCCCGGCCATCCTCGGCTCGTTGGACTTCGTAATGGGCGAATGTGACCGCTAACCTGTAAATTGCCATGAAAACCGTGATGATGATCAGCCTGTTGTGTTCCGGAATCTGTTTCGCCAGTTTCGAAAAGTGGACCAGCAAGGATGGCAAATCCGTCGATCTTCAGCTCATGAGGGTTGAGGAAAAGAATGGCGAGAAGGTCGGCGTGTTCAAAATGCGGAATTTGAACACTGCGAGAATCGCCGCTTCGGCCCTGTCCGAAGCCGATGCCAAAAGGCTCGAGGCATGGCAGCCGACGGGGTCGGTGACCCGGGGCGCGGCGAAGCCCAGTGTCTTTGATGAAACCCTTCAGGGGAACCTCCTCAAGCTGGAAGGGAATTCGCTGCAGAAGTTCGAGATGACGGCTTTTCCGGCCAAGTATTACGTGTTCTACTACACCGCCTCGTGGTGTCCCCCGTGCCGCCAATTCACGCCCGTGCTGGTGGATTTCTACGAGAAAAACAAGAATGCCAACTTCGAGCTGGTGCTGATCACGAGCGATCGGGACGAGGCTGCGATGGAAGCCTATGCGGTCGACAAGAAGATGCCCTGGCCGATGTTGAAGTTGCAGGATGCGCAAAAATTCAAGCAGAAGTTCCAGCACGGGGTGAGCGGTATTCCCGCCCTGATCGTATGTGATCTGGAAGGGAAAAACCTCGGTAATTTCAGAAGCCGGCTGGATGCGCTGCAGGAACTCATCAAATGATTATGACCGATTCGATTTTGCAAGAAAGCGTCGCTTCGTGCGAGAGTCCCGGCGCGGTGTTCTACCCGCCATTCGTGGTCACTCCCGCGCTCGAGTCCGAGGCGGATGAGCGCATCTCACATTATCCTGAAAGCAAACGCTCGGCCGTCCTGCCGCTGCTGCACATCGTGCAGCACCAGTTCGGCTACATTTCCAAGGACTCGATCGACTGGGTCGCCGCCAAGCTGGATCTCGAGCCGATCCGGGTGCTGGAAGTGGTGACGTTCTATCCCGGTTTCCGCCAGTCGGCTCCGGGAAAATTCCATATCCGTGTCTGTCGCACCCTTTCCTGTGCGATGGGCGGGTCGTATGAGCTGATGGAGCGCCTTTGCGAACTGACCGGTATCGACCGCTCGGCCATGGACTCCCACCACCATCCGGTGGCGGTTTCCCCCTGCGGGCGTTTTTCGGTCGAATTCGCGGAATGCCTGGCCTCCTGCGGCACCGCACCGGTGTGCATGGTCAACGACCATTTCCACGAAGGGGTGGCCCCGGAGAAGGCCGAGGCCCTGCTTGCAACCTACGCGACCCAGAGCGAGTCATGATCAGTTATTCGAAACCACCGCATCCGCGCGAACACCGCCTCATTTTCAGGAATGTGGACCGTATCGGCTGGGATCCGTCGATCGGGTGTTACCTGAAGGACGGCGGTTACGAGGATCTCCGGAAGGCGCTTGCGATGCAGCCGAAGGACATCACCGAGGAGGTCAAGCAGTCCGGCCTCAGAGGCCGCGGTGGCGCGGGCTTTCCGACGGGCATGAAGTGGACCTTCATTCCACCCAACAACACCAAGCCGGTCTATCTGATTTGCAACGGTGATGAGTCGGAGCCGGGAACCTTCAAGGACCGCTACATTCTGCACCAGGACCCCCACCAGCTGCTGGAGGGGATGGTGATTTCGTGTTTCGCCGTCGGTGCCCACACCGCCTACATCTACATCCGCGAGGAATTCCCCGAAGCGGCGCTGATTGTCGAAAATGCGATCGAAGAGGCGAAGGCCCGCAATTTCATCGGCAAGAACATCCTCGGCAGCGGTTTCGATCTCGAGATCTACGTCCATCGCGGTGCCGGTGCCTACATCTGCGGCGAGGAGACCGGGTTGATCGAATCGCTTGAAGGCAAGCGTCCCTACCCGCGGATCAAGCCGCCCTATTTCCCGGCGGCACTGGGCCTCTACATGTGCCCGACGATCGTCAACAATGTCGAGTCGCTTTGCCACGTGAAGCACATCCTGCGCATGGGTGGCGGCGAATATTCCAAGCTCGGCGTGCCGCGCAACACCGGCACCCGCATTCTCTGCGTTTCCGGCGATGTGAAGAACCCCGGTTACTTTGAAGTCGAGGTCGGCAAGCTCACGATGCGCGAGCTTTTGTATGACCTTTGCGGCGGCCCGAAGGAGGGTCGTGAGTTCAAGGCGGTGATTCCCGGCGGATCCTCCTCCAAGATCCTGCGTTGCGACGAAACCTTCAGGACGAGGAATCCCGACGGCTCCGAGCGGGTGGTGGGGTTCTGGGACATTCCAATGGACTTCGACAGCCTGGCGGCCTGCGGCTCGATGGCGGGTTCCGGAGGGGTGATTGTGCTCGATGACTCGCGCAAGATGTCGTGGGTGCTCAACAACCTCAACGCCTTCTATGCCCACGAGTCCTGCGGGCAATGCACGCCTTGCCGCGAGGGGTCGACCTGGATGAAAAAGATCTCCGACCGCCTTGTCGCCGGGGAGGCCAGTCCGCAGGACATCGAGACCCTCGAGAGCGTTGCCTATCAGATCGACGGACGGACGATCTGCGCCTTTGGTGAGGCTTCGTCATGGCCGGTGGAGGCGATCATCGCGAAGTTCCGTGATGAGCTGCTGGCGGAGACTTCCGAAGACCGCGCCAGCGAACCGCACAATCCCGAGGCCGTCGCGCAGCGCCGCTTTCTGGCCGGCTGTGGCAATTCCTAGGCGTTCATGAAGCTCCGCACGCGCACCGAGCAGCTCGCCCTGATCGCGCGGGTCCTGCTGGGACTGTGGTTTTTCTACAGCGGCGGCCTGAAGCTCTGGGGGACCGGCCTCGACCGCTTTTTGACGGACATTGGAAATTACAAGCTGCTCACGCCGCCGTTGGATGCCATGGCGGCCTACACCGTGCCCTGGCTGGAGCTGTTGAGCGGGCTTTGCCTGATGCTTGGTTTTTGGCTGCGTGGGGCGGTCATCATCCTGTTCGGTCTGGTGCTCGGGTTTTGCGGGTTCATCGCTTGGGCATGGTTCCAACAGCTCGACATCACCTGCGGCTGTCATGGTGGCGACGCCCCCATCCGGTATTGGTCCAAGGTGCTGGAGTTTTTGCTCTATTTCGCGCTGCTGTCCTGGTTTTGGCGCTTGGATGGGAGGGCGGTGGCCACCGATCGAGGCCAAAAATTGCAAAACATGGCTTGATTCCCGTGGTTTCGCCGTTAAAACGCCCGCCCCTCATGTCGGACTCCTCACGCACCCTCAAAGTCGCGCTCCCGAAAGGCAGTCTTCAGGACCCTACGATCGATCTTTTGGCGAAAGCGGGTTATGAAGTCTACCTTTCGTCCCGAGGACTGCGCCCGAGCTCGAACGATCCGGAATTGGACCTTTACATGATCCGCGCCCAGGAAATCGGCAGTTATCTGGGTCAGGGCTTCATCGATTGCGGCATCACCGGCTACGACTGGGCCTACGAAAATGGCGTCGATCTGGTCGATATGGCCGAACTGCCATACTCGCGTGCCACGACCCGCCCGACCAAGTGGGTGGTTGTCGTTCCCGAGGACTCGCCGATCCGGACCCCGGAGGACCTGGCCGGCAAACGGATTGCCACCGAAGGGGTGGGCATCACCAGGCGCTACCTGAGCGGGCTTGGGATCGAGGCGGATGTCGAATTTTCCTGGGGTGCCACCGAAGTGAAGGTGCCCGACCTGGTCGACGCCATTGTCGATGTGACCGAAACCGGTTCCTCGATCAAAGCCAACCGGCTGAGGATCGTGGATACGATCCTCACTTCTTACCCGCACTTTTACGCCAGTCCCCAGGCTGCCAAGGATCCGTGGAAGAGGGAAAAGATGGAGCGCATCGCCCTGCTGCTCAAGGCGGCCCTGGGTGCCCGTGGCAAGGTCGGCCTCAAGATGAATCTGGCCGAGACCAAACTGCCCGAGCTGCTGCTGAAGCTGCCGTCGCTGCGCCGGCCGACGATTTCCAAGCTCTCCGAGGACGGCTGGGTGGCGGTCGAGACAGTGATTGACGAAATCATCGTTCGCGACATCATCCCCGAGCTCAAGCTGCTGGGAGCCGAGGGGATCATCGAGTATCCGCTCAACAAAATCGTTCCCTGACCTTTTCAACGCAACCTAACTCCAAACGAACCGCCATGGGCTCCATCAAGAAACGTCGTAAGACCAAAATCAACAAGCACAAGCGCAAGAAGCGCATGAAGCAGAACCGCCACAAGAAGCGTCTCCGCTACAAGTCCTGATCCCAGGGCTTGCGCCAGCATTCCGAAGCGCCAGGGGCCCGTAAGACCGGGCCTCTGGCTTTTTCGTTTTGGCCGCCATGAACCTGCAGGTGCTGCCCAAGTTCGAGGTCATCGACGAGTCGCCCGACTGGATCGTGGTCGACAAGCCGGCCCCTTTGATCGTGCATCCCACGAATCAGAAGGACGAACCGACCCTGCTGGGTGGTGTCGAGCGACTGTTGGCCTTCGAAATCGAAAACGGGGCCAGTCCCGCCGTGGTCAACCGCCTCGACCGCGACACCAGCGGCCTGGTGCTGGTGGCCAAGCACAAGCAGGCGGCCCGGGAGCTGGGAATGATCTTTGAGGGCCGCGGAGTCCGCAAGGAATACCGGGCGATTGTCCGGGGATGGCCGGCGGAGGATGCATGGTGCTGCGACCAGCCGATTCGAAGGGAAGGGATCACGCGGGAGTCGAAGATCTGGGTGCGGCAGAGGGTCGACCCTGAAGGACGCCCGTGCCTGACCCGCTTTGTGGTGGAAAGGCGTTTGGAGCGGGAAGGTCAGCCCTACGCCCTGCTTCGTTGTCTGCCTGAGACCGGGAGAATGCATCAGATCCGTGTTCACCTCTCGCATTCGGGGCATCCGATTGTCGGGGACAAGATCTACTGGGGCGACGGCACCGAATACATCGAGTGGATGGAGAAAGGCTGGACGGAGGACCTGCGCAAGATCCTTTATTTTCCGCGCCAAGCCCTCCACGCTCAGAAGCTTGCCCTGTCGTGGCGCGGTGTGGAGCTTGCCTGGGAGGCCCCGATGCCCCGGGATTTGCTCGATTTCCTCGAGGGCCGGCCGATTCGCGAAGTGCCCGGTGTTGTCATCTGGAACCGGCATGGATAGTCTGGGCCCATGGCCCCACTTGCCCGCATCGTCGAATTCCTTGACCGCGAACTCCGCACCCGTGAAATCACCGATTATTCAGGGGCCTACAACGGCCTGCAACTGGCTCACGGCGGCCCGGTGGAGCGGATCGTGGCGGCGGTCGATGCCTCGTTACCGGTCATCGAAAAGGCCTCGGCTTTGGGTTCCGGTTCCTTGCTGCTGGTCCACCACGGAATGTTCTGGCAGGGCGTACAGCCGCTGACGGGGGCTTTTTACCAGAAGATCAAGCGGGCGATGGACGCCGACATGGCCATTTATTCGAGCCATTTGCCTCTCGACCTGCATCCGCAGTGGGGTAACAACGCGCGCTTGGCTGCGGAGATCGGATTGGAGGCTTCTGAGCCTTATTTTGAATTCAAAGGCCAGGCGGTGGGCGTCTGTGGCCGTTGGCGAGGTGCTCGCCAAGAGCTTCTGCAAGTCCTTGAACGCAAACTGTTTGGGTCGGTGCACCTGTGCCCGGCGGGTCCCGAGCGGATCGAGCGGGTGGCCATCATTACGGGAGGGGCTGGCAGCCAGGTCGCCGAGGTGGCGAAGTCCGGCGTGGATGCCTTCATTACGGGGGAAGGTCCGCACTGGAGCTATTCGATGGCCGAAGAATTGGGTCTGAACGTGTTTTACGGCGGGCATTACGCCACCGAAACCTTCGGGGTGAAGGCTTTGGCCGAGGTGTTGGGCAGCAAGTTCAAGTTGCCCTGGCATTTTGTCGATCATCCGACGGGTCTGTGATCGCATTGCGGATCAAGGGATTCAGGATCTTCCGGCGTCTGGTCCGGTGCCTGACGAGTCATTCACAAAAGCGAAATAATTCGTCATTCAGGGCACAAATCGCTTGCGCCTCCACGGAACTGGGTTGTAATTTGCAGAACAGATTGCGGGCATAGCTTAATGGTAAAGCCCTAGCCTTCCAAGCTAGCCACGCGGGTTCGATTCCCGCTGCCCGCTCCATTGACATCATTTTTCCAAAGAACCAACCCGATCATCCCATGAAGTTTTCATTTCTCGCCGGTATCGCAGCCGCCTCGATTGCCGCCTCCAGCGTCATGGCCAAAGAGGCAGTGCCCGCCACCATCCCGGCCCCGACTGCCGAACAGGCCGCCATCATCGAGCAAGTCACCCAAGAGGTGAAATCCGCTCCCCAGAACGCTGCCGAGATCGTCAAAAACGCCATCCTCAAATCCAAGGCCGACGCCTTGCTGGTTGCCCAAATCATGCGCGCCGCCATGCTTCAGGCCCCGGATCAGGCAAAAGCGATTTACAGCATGGTGATCGCCGTGGCTCCCGATGCCACCGGTATGGCCAACCTGATGATCGCCGCCATGCTCAGCGGCGATGAAGTCGCCCAGAACGGCAGCTCAATCAAAAAACAACTGGTCAAGTTCTTCAGGAACACCACCGACATCTCGGTGGATGACGACAACAAGAAGCTGAAGGTGCTGGTGTCCCGTGAACTGCTGCAGCAATGGGTTGCCGAAGGCGGCAATCTTTCCGAGGTCAAGCTCGACGACTTCACCTACTTCCTCAACTTCGGCGCCGGCAACGAGGATTTCCGCGGATACCAAGTGATCTTCGTCCAGCGCGACAGCAGCACCATCAATTGATTGCCACCCGCATCCGGCCCTGAATGGTCCGGATGTTTCGGTATCGGGGCAATCGATACATTTTGACAGAACCCACACCTTAACCAATCCACTTCCATGAATGTTGCACTCAAGAACGGCATCCTCAGCCTGGCCCTGGTGTCCGCCGCCAATGCTGGCGAAGGGCTTTACGCTGTTGGCGTCGAACCCGAAGATTCGATCCCGCTTGCGTGGGTTGCGGGGATGGACCTGACCTACGACGACAACCTCCTGGCCAGCAACACCAACGAGGCGGACACCTTTTCCGTTACCCCTTACATCGGGGCTTCCCTTCAAAGCGTGTCGCCGCAGACCTTGGTCGAGCTGTTCGCCAAATTGGGGATGAACTACTACTTCGACACCCCCCAAGGCATCGACGACACCAGCAACCAGTCCCGCCTCAACCTCAATATCCGCCACAATTTCACCGAACGCCTCGGCGTCACGACCAACAACATGGTCGCTTACGAAATGGAGCCGAACTACGACTACGGCATCGCGTCCTCGCGCCAGAGCGAGGAGCATTTCTATTTCCTGTCCGACACCTACTTCTCCTTCCGCTGGAGCGATCTCCTTGCCACCCGCACGGGTATCGAGTTGAGCGCCCTGCACTATGAGGAAACCGACGAGAGCAACCGCATGACGGCAACCGGCTACCACCAGTTCCGCTATCGTCTCCAGCCACTCACGGTGCTCACTGCTGAAGCCCGGTTCGCTCATTCGTCCGGCGATGGCCAATCGTCCGATTATACCGAACAATACCTGCTGGTTGGTGCCGAACATCGGGTCAGCCCGAACACCGTTGGAATGTTCAAGGTCGGTGTCCAGCGCCGCGATGTGGACCAAGGTTCCGACAGCACCAACCCCTTCGCCCAGCTGTCCTTCCGCACGATCATGAACGAGCAGTTCAGCGTCAACGGATTCGTCCGCTACGGTATCGAAGGTTATGACACCGTCCAAACCTCGGTCACCGGGCTCATCGGCGTTCCGGTCGAGTATGACGAGCGTGAGACCCTCCGCCTCGGCTTGAGCGGCTCCTACCTGATCTCGCCGCAACTTGCGCTTTTTGCCGGCGTCAACTACGTCCCGACCCAATACTCCGGTGGTCGCATCATCAGCTCCGGACTGTCGGCCCCCGACCAGGATGAGGACCTGATCAATACCTACATCGGTCTTTCGATGAAGTTCACCGAGAACGTCACCGGGACTCTGACTTACAACTACACCCAATCGGATTCCGACATGACAAGTCGCGACTACGAACGCAATCGGATCAGCTTGGGGGTCAATACCCAGTTCTGATTCATGAGCAGTCCGTCGGCTGATCCAAAGCCCTGATCCATAACTACTTAAATCCAGGCTCCCGTGATGACCGTCATTGCGGGGGCCTTTGTTTCCTCTGGAGAGCACCATTGGAACGAGCGACGCCCCGAAACCTATGAATACTTCCTCCCATCAGCAGAATGAAGCCGCCCTTCATGCCGTGGATTACTGGCAGGTGATCAAGAACCGCTATGGCATCATCCTGCTGACCTTGCTCATGGTTTTCATGACCGCGGCCGTCATCACCTACGTGATGCCCAAAAAGTTCGAGAGTGAGGCCAAGATCCAGGTGAAGCCTCCGGGCCAGAGTCTCGACCCCCTCGGAAGCAATTTCAACATGGTGGCGGGAAGGATCACGCCGCAGTTCTTCGCCACCGAGTTCGAAATCATCAAGAGTCGCAATGCCTTTGAAAAGGTCGTTGGGAATCTTGAGCTGGTGAACCGTTGGGACGTCGACAAGGAGCAGGCACTGAAGATCCTCGAGAACATCGTGAGCACCCAGCCGATCCGCGGCACCGACCTCATTTCAATCCGCGTGCGCCATACGAACAAGGTCGATGCGCGCGACATCGCGGAGGAAGTGGCGGATGCCTACAAGGAATACCGCACGGAAATCGAAAGCCGCGAGGCGGAGCGCCAGTTGCGCGAGTTGAACAAGGCGGTGCGCGAGCAGGAGGACAAGGTCGAGGAACGGCGCAAGGTGCTTGCGACCATCGTCCGGACGAAGGGGATCATCTACAAGGGTCAGGATTCCTTCTATGGCGCGACCGGCGTCGACGAGGACATGGGGGCCCGGGATGCCCTGGCGACATTCCATGAAATCGAACAGGAAAAGCTCCAGCTCGAAAGCCAGATCAGCAGCTTGCTCAAGTATGACAGCGACCAACTGATGGTTTACGCATCCGGTTTGGACTTGCCCGACAATATCATCAAGACCCTCTATCCGCAGTATCTGACGATGAAGCGGGACCTCGAGGGACTCCGGATCAACGGTCTCGGTGCGAAGCATCCGATCGTTCTGGCGGCGGTCGACAACCGGGAGAAAATGAAGCAGCAGCTCGACGAAGGGGTGGT
>CBFGOB010000033.1:0-13826 GCA_965650215.1 uncultured bacterium
GGAACGCATCAACGACCCTGGCATCCCCTCCACCCGGTGATGCGGGCACGATGGAGGTCGCCCACATGCGCAACTGGATGGAATGCGTCCGCTCGCGTAAACAACCGAACGCGCCCATCGAGGCGGGCTACAGCCACGCCGTAGCCCTCATCATGTCCAACGCCTCACTTCATACCGGCATGAAAGCCACCTTCGACAAAACCACCCGCCAGGTCATGGCCGGCGGCAAGGTGTTCAAGGGATACTAAGGGAAATTGGATATTGGATATTAGGAATTGGATATTAGAAATTGGGGACTGCGTTCCTCCTTCAACCCGCCTTTACAAACTCCCATGTTTACCCGGAGAAAATTCATTCAAACACTTACCGCGGCAGGAGCCGGACTGGCACAGGCCCAAGAGCCAGCCCATGGCAACAGGCTCTTCTCGGCCCTGGGTATCGCCACCAAGCTCGAAAAAGCGGCGGCAGTGAAAGCCGCGGGCGCGGAATTCCTCACGCTCGGTGTGTCGGAACTGCTTGTGCCCGACAAACCGGAAGCGGATTTCGAACAAAATCTGGCGCGGCTGAAGGCGGCGCAAATCCCCGTTCTCGCCTGCAACAGTTTCATCAGCTCCGCCCATGCCGCCCGTTTGCGCTGCGTCGGTCCGGAAGCGAATCACGATCAGGTTCTGGAATGGGCGGAGATGACTTTCCGCCGGATGAAAAAAGCCGGTGGAACATTCATCGTCTTTGGCAGCGGCAAATCCCGGCAAATCCCCGAGGGATGGACCAAGGAACAAGCGGACGAACAATTCGTCGCCTTGCTCGAACGCATGGGTCCACTCGCCGGAAGCCACGGCATCACGGTCACCGTCGAGCAACTGCAAGCCACGGAATGCAACTACATCAACCGCATCGGCGAAGCCGCCACTCTCATCCGTGCCGCCAAGCACCCGAACATCCGCCTGCTGGCCGACCTCTTCCACATGACCCGCATGGGCGACACTCCCGCCGACCTCAAGGCGGCCATGGACGTGGTCGTCCATGTCGAGATCGCTGAGAAAAAAAGCCGTACGGCCCCCGGAGTTCACGGTGATGATTTCCGCCCCTACTTCCGGGTCCTGCGTGAAGCCCATTACAGGGGAGCCATCAGCATTGAAGGCAGCTGGACCGAAGCCCAACTCGCCCTTGCATTCGCGGAGATCCGCAAGCAGGCGGGTGAATCCTGAAGGCGTAACCTCAAGCATGCTCACGAGAACCCGAACACCAGAATGAGACGTTTCCTCATCACCATCATCGCCTCATCCTCCATCTCACTGGGAGCCGAGAAACCATACGACGCCCGGATCTCGGGTCGCGAAATCCTGACGCCCGCGCCCGCCGCCGAACCCCGCATCACCGGAGCTCCGATTTTCGGGGTGCGGCCTGGAAAGCCGATCCGCTTCCGCGTTTCGGCGATCGGAGCCAAGCCAATCACCTTCAGCGCCACGGGACTGCCGGCAGGTGTTGCCCTTGATCCCGTCACCGGCTGGATCACCGGCCGCGCGCCAGCGGAGGCCGCTGACTTCACGGTCACACTTTCGGCCCGCAATGCGAAAGGCGAAGCCAAACGACAGCTGACCCTGCGCGTGGGGGAAACCATTGCTCTCACCCCGCCGATGGGATGGAACAGTTGGTATGTGCACTCGGAAGGGGTGAGCGACCAGGCAATCCGTGAGATCGCGGCGGCGATGGAGAGCAAAGGACTCACCGATCACGGCTGGACCTATCTGAACATCGACGACTGCTGGATGGGTCTGCGGGATCCGGCAACCCAGGCGATCCAGCCGAACGCGAAGTTTCCCGACATGAAGGCGCTCGTCGGATTCGTGAACGGCAAGGGCCTCAAACTCGGGATCTACTCGACCCCGTGGATGTCAACCTACGCGGGATACATCGGTGGCTCCGCGCCGAACGAAGAGGGTGACTACTCGGCGCATTTCCTTCCGGAATCCGAGCGTTTGAATCCGCACCAGGTTTTCGGCCGCTATCCTAACGGAATTGCCAAGGGGCTTGCCGTCATCGGCCCGGTCTGGCGGGTCGATCGCGATGCGAAGCAATTCGCCGACTGGGGAATCGATTACGTGAAATACGATTGGAAGGAATGGACGCTCGAAAAGCAAGGCGACGTCTACAAAGCCGATCGCACGAAACCGGTCATCAAGACCGAGGCGGTCACGAAACGGGTTTTCGATGATTTCCGCAGCCAGGATCGCGACATCATCATCAGCCTCTCGCCGAACCATGGTCGCGAGGAAGACATGTTCGTGCCGAAGTATTGCAACCTGTGGCGGCTCACCGGCGACATCCATGCCGAATGGGGACGCATCATCGCGCCATTTGGCATGGCGGATCGCCTTGCTCTCACCAAACCCGGACAATATGGCGATCTCGACATGCTGCAGATCGGCCCGCTCGGCAAACCGAACCGCGCCGAGGTGGTGTTCAAGCCCACTCCACTGACCCCGGCCGAGCAGTATGTGCAGGTCAGCCTTTGGTGCATCCTCACCCAGCCGCTCCTGCTGTCCTGCAACGT
Source organism: uncultured bacterium (assembly GCA_965650215.1). Taxonomy (GTDB): domain Bacteria; phylum Verrucomicrobiota; class Verrucomicrobiia; order Verrucomicrobiales; family Akkermansiaceae; genus Luteolibacter. The sequence goes on from CBFGOB010000033.1 coordinate 2,555, forward strand.
GCCGACAATGGATGACTTCGACCTCAACCTCGTGACCAACGACGAGGTGCTCGCCGTGAACCAGGACCCGCTCGTGAAACAGGGATACCGCGTGGCGAACAAAAACAAGGAATGGGAGATCTGGGCGAAGGACCTCGCCGACGGAAGCAAAGCGGTCGCGATGTTCAATCTTGCCGAGAAGGATCAGGTCCTGAGCGTCTCAAAATCACAGCTCGGCCTTGGTGGTGCCGTCCGCGACCTCTGGCGGCAGAAGGACATCGGCCCGATGGGCGACGGATTCTCCACGATGGTCAGTCCGCACGGGGTGGTGATGGTCAAGGTCTCGCCCTAACAGTCATGCTCTTCCATAGGCAGGCCTTCACAGCATTTCCCGCCCCAAATGAAAACGCGCATTCATGGCACATGCAGGTTCAGCATCGGTCTTCTTCTGGTGTTGTCTTTTTCCGTCCTTCCCTCGCTTTCTTCCGAGACAGCCGGCAAGCCACATTGGATCGGTGCCGGTCGGGAGGATGCGACGCATTGGATTTGGTCGGAAGGATTGCATGCGCGCGGGCAAAGAAATGACGCCAGTACCGGGGCGCGGACCTTCCGCCGTTCCTTTGACATGGAAGATCACGCCGGAATCCGGTCTGCGGTCCTTCACCTTGCTTCGAGCGATGGGTTCACCGCGCGTCTGAACCACAAGACCGTGGCCGAGGCGGGCCCCTCGGGCGATTTCACGACCGTTGACGTCACCAAGCATTTGATCCCCTTGAGGAATGAAATCGAAGTCGTGATCAGTCACGATGGCGGGAAGCGCCACACTTCCGGCTTGGCCGCGGAGTTGACCGTGACCTGGAATGACGGACGCAGTCGAACCATCCGCAGCGGCCGGGACTGGTCGGTGTCCACCGCTCTTGAAGCAAGTCGTCCCGCGCGCGAACTGGGGCAGGTGAACGCGGATCATCGGCAGACGACATTCGCGCACAATCGTACCGATGTCCTGCCAATCTTCCGAAAAACCTTCCACTTGAGCGCGGATCGGATTGATGCTGCCCGTGCCACGATTGTGGGCTTGGGGCATTTCGAGCTCTCGATCAACGGGCGGAAGGTGGGCGACCACGTGCTCGATCCACCTTGGTCGAACTACACGGCCAGCTGCCACAGCGTGGAATTCGACGTGTCGAAATTGCTGCAACCCGGAGAGAACGTCATCGGGGTGATGCTGGGCAACGGCATGTTCAACGTGCTTGGCGGCCGCTTTGCCAAATTCATCGGTTCCTATGGTCCGCCCATGCTCCACTTCGACATGGAGATTGACCAGGGCGGGCGGAAAACATCGGTGGTCAGCGATGGAACCTGGAAAACCACCGACGGCCCGATCCGCTTCTCCTGCATCTATGGTGGAGAAGACCAGGATGCGCGCGAAGAACAGGCGGGGTGGGATCGCCCCGGATTCCATGACGGCGATTGGGCACCGGTCGCGCAGGTCGATGGACCTGGTGGAGCCATTATGCCCGCCACCGCACCGCCGATCAAAGTCGTTCGCCACCTTCGGCCCGCATCCATCACGAAGCTTCAGGACGGCCGATACGAAGTCGATCTGGGCGAAAACCTGTCCTCACGCCCGACTCTGCTGGTTCGCGGCAAGCGGGGCGCCAGTGTGACCATCGAGACGGCGGAGTTCCGCGGCAAACCCTGGAAGGGTCATTCCTATACTTACACGCTGAAAGGTGGCCCGGAGCCGGAGCGCTTCGTGCCGCGCTTCAGTTTCTTCGGCTTTCAATATCTTTACATCAGCGGAGCCAATTGGGGTGATGATGTCAAAGCGGACGGTGAGCTGCCCGAACTGCTGGAAATCGGTGCGGATTTCATCAGCAGTTGCGGGCCGAGGATCGGCACATTCGCCTGCAGCAATCCGCTTTTCAACGAGATCGACGCCATGATCGACCGTTCCGTGACCAGCAATCTGCAGCATGTCATCACCGATTGCCCGCACCGGGAGAAACTCGGCTGGTTGGAAGTCTCGCACTTGATGGGACCATCGATTCTCTACAACTACGACATGAGTGGTCTTTACCGCAAGATCGCACGCGACATGAGCGAATCGCAGCTGCTGAACGGATCCGTTCCCACGATCGCTCCGGAATACGTGCGCTTCCTCGACGGCTTTTTCGAATCGCCGGAATGGGGCAGCGCCTCTGTCCAAATCCCATGGTTGCTCTATCAATGGTATGGCGATACAGCGATCCTCAAGGATCAATACAAAACCATGACTGGCTATACCGGTTATCTGGCCGGGACCCGTTTGGAATCGGGTCTGGTGAAGGGCGGCCTGGGCGATTGGTTTGATTGGACGCCTGAGCGAGGGCACGTCGGCCCCTCGCAACTCACTCCCAAAGAGCTGACCGCCACCTGCATGCTCTACGACAACGCGCGGATACTCCAGCAAGTCGCGAGCATGCTGGATAAACCGGAGGACGCACACCAATGGAAGGATCTGGCTGACAAGGTGCGCCGCGACTTCATCGCCCACTATTACGATGCGGATCAAAAAACCGTGGCAAGCGGCAGCCAGACCTCGCTCGCTCTCGCCCTGCATTTCGACCTCGTGCCGGAATCCGACCGCGGGGCCGTGCTCGCCAACCTCGTGAAAAATCTGGAAAGCAACCAATACCGCCAGAGTTCCGGCGAAGTTGCCTTCGGGTTTCTGGTGATGGCGCTGGCCGAGGGTGGCCGCTCGGATGTGGTTTACCGGATGATCAATCGGACCGATGCTCCTGGATACGGCCATATGCTTCGGAAATACGGCCTCAAAACCTTATCCGAACAATGGGACAAACCGGGATCTTCGCTGAACCATTGCATGTTTGGCCACATTCAGGAATGGTTCAGGGCTTACCTGCTCGGCATTCGTCAGGCACCGGGCAGCACAGGCTTCGACAAGGTTCTGATTGATCCATACATTCCCGATGATCTCGAGTGGGCCCAAGGCTCTTTCGACTCACCCAAGGGCCGGATTGAAGTCGCCTGGAAAAAGCTGGGCGACAAGGTTGAGGTCACGGTCAATGCGGAAAAAGCGGACATTGCTCTGCCTGAAGGCCGAAAAGACATCGTTTGGAGAGTGAACCCGCCAGACTCCCTGTAGGCGCGGTCGTAAGACTGCGGCGATTGCCCAGCCGACGTGCTGATGATCCCTTGCTCTTACGATCCCGCGCCCGCGGGACTACGTGGTGATGCGCTTCGTGGTCTCGCCGTTATGGATTTTCCAAAACACCGGCCAGAATCCGCCGAAGCCCTCACTTGGTACATCCGGATATCCAGGAAGAACCGATCCCCGATACGGCCAGTCCACTCAATTCTTTACCAATCCGGCGCGTTGCAAATTGCGGAAGATATAGATCACCGTTTCTTCAAACGCATCCGGTCGGCGTTCGTCCTCACGCAACACGTGGTCGTATGACTGGGGTTGCAGTTCGACTCCGCGATGCCGCAGCGCCACATTCCAATATTTTCGGAAAAACCGTGCGGCCGGAATTTGGTCCGCAGCATCACCCAGACCCACCCATAGGAAATGCGTATGATCCGCCATCAGGCAATAACCGGGGCAGTGCAGATCGTGCCGCGCCATGGTGTGCAGCAACAGCTCTCGCACATGGCCATGCATTCTTTCGTCGAGCCAACCGCGTGCGCGGTCGCGTGTGGCCATTGTCCAGTGAACCCATGCCCGACCACGGTAATTCGACTTGTCGAGTCGAGGCAAATGTCACGGCCGCTCCATGGACATCTGATAGATTTCCGCATGCCATACGGCAAGATTTTTCGTAGGTGCGGTCGTGAGACCGCGGCGACCCACCAACCGACGTCTCTCCCCCTTGCTCTTACGAGCAAGCCTACGTTCCTCTCTTCGTAGGCGCGGTCGTAAGACTGCGGGGATCCACCAACCGACGTCCTTCGCCCTTGCTCTTACGAGCAAGCCTACGTTCCTCTCTTCATGGCTTCCGGATCAGGGTTTGCAAGGAAGCGGGCTTGATTTCCATGGCCGGGCGGAAGGCTTCTCCCTCCATATATCCAAGGATGGACGCACGGAGTTGGGTGGCGACCGGACGGTCCTTGATTTCGATCAGGTCGATCGAACTTGCCAGCAGGCTGCCTTTGCCCACGCGAGCTTCGAAGACATAGCCGAGTTTGCGGTTGGTGAACCAGTCGTCGATCACCTGAACAAGCGGTTTCAGCTCCTTCTCTCCTGTCAGGATGAAGGGGCGGGCATCTTTCTGGAGTTCCCACCACTGCCAGTTGGAGTGGAAATCGGTCGGGAATGCGGACAGCGCGGGATGCTTGGGATCGCAAAGAATTCCCAACGTGTGCGGCGCCTGCCATTCGCTCCATGCGGTGTTCCAGAAGATCGGCGAAAATCCGGCGATCAGCTTTCGTTTCGGGTCATCGGCCACCTTGTCCGCGGACGGACACCAGAGGACTTTCCTGCCTTGTTCCAGTGCGGCGATGGCCTCGCCGAGATCGCGGGTGATCATCACGGTGGTTTCCTTGTCAGGAAGCTCCGCCGGATACACAAAGAAGTCCCAGTCGTTCGCGAAGCCGCCGGATGTGGAAAACACCTCCAACCGGAGCTTTGCCGGTGCGGAAACCTTGGACAAGGGCACCTCGATGCGGCCCAGCGGGTGAAGCTTGCCCCGTGGCAGGTCCATCGCCGGCAGAACCCCTTCCGCCACCGTCTCCCCGCCCGTGGTGACAAGCCTCCATGAAGTGGCCAGTTGTTTGAAATCCTCTGATCCGAAGTGGGAGAGTTCCACATCGGCTTTGAGTGACTGATTGCCTGTCAGCACCATCGCTCCAGTGCGGATCAACGGCACCACCGGACCCGCGAAACGGCGGTATTCGTCGGCCGTCACATATCCTTTGGTATCCCAGAACACATCGAGCACGCCCACGAGCGCCGTGCCCTGGCCGGGGAAGTCGTGCAGGTCGAGCAACTGGAACCCGCCGAAGGGAGCGGTGCGCAGCGCGGCCTCGATGTCATGTTTGTAAGCCAGTGTCTGCAGTTTGCCCGAGGCCATGAGGAAATCATGTGCCTGATCGAGCAGGCCGTTGCGCCGGGCTGTCTCACGGAAAATCTCCAGGTTCCTGGCCTTGAAATAGCCGGTGTATTTGTCGATACTGCGGAAATCCGGATAGACGCACCATTGGCCGATCTCGTGGGCGACCACCGGTGTGTCGCCGAGTTTCGCGATGCGGTCGCGCCAGTCGAAATCCGTTCGCGGCGGCTGGCTGTTGATGATCGATTTGAGGCCTTCTTCCCACCGCTGGATGCGCGGGTCCGGAGGGTTGTGGTAATCGCTGCCCGGCAGGACCGGCCAGCCGGCTCCGGTGGTGTAGAGCCGTCTGGGATCCTCGGCCTTGCGGCGCGCCACCCAATCCTTGAGCCACTTCGAGTGTTGTTCCGTGTTACTGCCGGGTTCATTGCCATAGGCCATGAGCAGGAAAGAAGGATGGTTGCCGTAGGCATCGAGCATGCGCTTCGTCTCGCGCTCCAACCATGCATCCAGTGGTCTTCCACTGCCGAGCTGCGCGTCCCTTCCTGCCCACGATGACACCTCGACCTGATAGTAGAATCCCAGTTCGTCCGCCGCGATGAATGCCGCCTCGGGCGGGCACCACGAATGGAAGCGCATGTGGTTCAATCCATGCGCCTTGCAGATGCGGATGATTCGTTTCCACGATTCCACATCGGTCGGCGGGTATCCGGTGAGAGGAAAAATGCAGCATTCCAGCGTGCCACGCAGGAAGATCGGGCGGCCATTGAGCGTGATGCGCCCGTCCTTGGTGCCGGCCTCACGGAACCCGAAGGTGATTTCCCTGCGATCGAAGGGTATGTCGTCGCCGGTGCCGAGTTCGACAATCCAACGCTGGAGCTTCGGCGAGAACTCGTCCCATGTCTCCGGTGGGGCAGGGGATCTGGCGGTGATTTCGAGCTCAAAGGATCCATCCGCTCCTGCCACGGCGCGACCATTGCCGACCTTCGCCAGGCCCGCGGCCGCATCGCGCACCGTGATGGACGGACCTTCAGCCACGCCGCCTGCGGCCTTGCCTGTGATTCGCAATTTCACGGTGCCATCGGGAGATGGATATGCGCGGACGTTGTGGATGAAATTTTCCGGATTCCGGCCTCGCAGCTCGATTTTTCCGACGACCCCGTTCCAGTTGCCCTGGGTGTGATCGGTCATGCTGTGGCTGCCAGCGCCGACATTGATTTTCTCCATGCGGTTGTCCACCCGCAGCGTGAGCAGGTGCTTGCCGGGAGTGAGCGTGCCGAGATCGAATTCGTGCGGGATTCCGAGTGATTCGCCCTCTCCGGCTTTCCTGCCATCGATCCACACCGTGCTCATCCAGTGCACGCGCTCCAGATGGAGGATCACTTCCCGGCCCTGCCACTCCGCCGGAATCTCGATCTCGCGCTGATACCATGCGGAGCCGACGTAGTGCCTTGGCGGTTGCAGGAAGAACGGCATCTTGAAATGGTCGTCCGCCTGCCACTCCTTGAACATCTCCGGATAGCGCCAACGACCACCGGTCCACTTGGTTCTGACGGATGGCGGTTCACCAAAGCCCTGGTTGGTGACGGCTCCGGGAAGCTGGATCCGGTCGGAAAAGCTCCAGGCATCGGGTCTGGTGTCGATGATCTCATCCTGCGGATCCAATGCGAAGCGCCATTCACCGGAAAGGTCGATCGACGGCTTTGCTGCTAGAGCGGCTGTCAGAGCCAGGAAGGTGAGAATGGAGAGCTGTGGATAGGATCTCATGGGGTGAAAACGGGGAGCGCAGGAATGGCAAACAGAGGTATCCCAGCAAGCGCTCAGCTTTTCAGACCGACTTTGTCGAACTTCATCACTTCGTTGGATGCGACGACTTCATCCCAGGTGACGGGTTTGCCATTGGCGTAACACGCCTCTCGGCCCAGCAGCGCGAGATAGTGGCTCTGAACGCTCGGTGCCACGGTTGACTGGGCGAAGTTGCCCTGGGTGATGTTTTCATGGAAGGTGTTCCAGTTGCGTGAAATGCCGGCGTTGTAAATGTAGTGCAGAGGCTTTTCGAATCCCATTTCCTTGACCATGTACCGGTCGCTATAGAAGGACTTGCCGTTGGCCGCCTTGAGCGTCGTGGGTCCCTTGTACGACGTTTCCAGACTGCCGAGCGTGCCATGCAGCTTGAAGTGGAGTCCATAATGGTCCTGCAGGTCGTGGCCGTCGAAGCGTTTGCCCCGGAACATGACCTTGAGGTTGTTGCCATAATCGTAGGTGGCCACCCAGTGGTCCTTGACATCGCCCGGCCGTGGATCCGGCATGTGATCGAGCAGGAAGCGTCCGCAGAAGCCGGTGGCGGATATCGGATTGCGACCGATCATCAGGCTGGCGAGATCGAGGGCGTGGATGCTGAATTCAATGATCGATTCGCCACAGAGGTCCTTGTATTGAAGCCAGTTCCTGAGCTTCGCCTCCTGGTTGGTCTCCGGCGTGCGCGCTTCGAAGGCCGGGCAGGTGCCCTCGATCTCGCCCCAGCCGAGTTCTCCCATGTCACCAGCCTGCACACGCCGGGCGGCCTCATGATAATGTTCGAAGGCGCGGGTCTGGAAATCGACGAGGAAGCAGCGTTCTTTGGCTGACGCCCTTCGGGCAGCCGCTTCGACCCTCGCCACTCCCGCGGCATCCACCGCGATTGGTTTCGCCAGCCACACGTGAAGCCCGGCCTCGACTGCCGCTTCAACCTGCTCGGGATGGAAGTAAGGCGGCGAGAGCACCGCGGCGATATCAATGCCGCCAGCTTCAATCATCTTCCTGAAGCAATCGAGTCCGGTGAAACGGCGAGCGGCGGGCACCTTGAACTTCTCACCCTGTTTGTCGACCACGTCCTGGAAGTAGTCGGCCAGGGCGACAATTTCGAAGCGGCCGTCCTGAATGGCCATGTCACCCACGTTGTCGGATCGTCCGCCACAGCCGATGATCCCGACACGCAGCTTTTTGGGCGAGGCATCCGCGCCCAGCATCAGGCTGGGCGCACAGAAGGCGGCTGCACCAAGGCCGGCGGTGGCGATGAATTGACGCCGGGTCGGGGAGTGGATGGTATCGGACATGGGATTAATTTTGTTAGAGAGGCTTGATGAAAAGATTGCGGAACTGGACCAGGCTGGAGTCATTGGTGTAGCTGCCGTCCTTGTTCCTGCCGCCGTGGTGCTGCAGGCCGATCGGGCCGGATGCGGGAATGCCCGGAAGTTGCGCCTGCTCGATGATCATATGACCGTTGAGATTGACGCTAAGCTTGTCGCCCACCATCCGGATGATGAACCGGTTCCATTCACCGACCGGCTTGTCGGCTCGCAGTTTCGGAGTCACTCCGGCACGCACCTCGGGCGGCATGTCCATGTCGCGCCGATAGCCATAGACCTCGCCGGAACCTACCGGCCAGCACCAGATGTTGCATTGGGATTTGATGTCACCGCGCAGCAGGATGCCTGAGTCGGCGTTGGGAGTCGGGGTAGTGATGACCTTGCCCTGTTCATCGAGCTTGTAGGAACCATCAGGGAGAATGGTAGGGCAAGGGTAAAGACCATTGACCTCCTTGATGCGCCAGTCGACGTGGAGCTCGAAGTCGCCATAGGATTGTTCGGTCCACAGTTGCTTGTCATCGCGGGTGGGTGCCGTGCTCATCGCGTCGCAGTCGATCACATCGTCCTTGACGCTCCAATGGCCAACGCTTCCCGGGTGCAGCTTCCAGCCATTGAGGGTATGCCCGTCGAAAAGAGAGGTCATGCCGTTGGGGGCCGAATGATTGCGCTTCAGGGGAAGCAGTTCGATCTTGCGGAATTCCGTCGGGTGGGTCTCGGCCTGGATGGCGATGTAGCCACCGGTCAGTGGTGTGCCATCATCGAGTCTGGTTTGCTGGTAACGCAGCACTTCCTGGCCATTGACGTAGTGGATGATCTCCTCGCCACCGCGCACTTCCGCCTCAAGAGTCACCCAGTCGAGGCCCGTCAGCAAAGGTGAGGATGAACTGGTGTTTTCAACATCCTGTCCGTTCATCATCACTTTGGTGCCGGGGGTGTAGAGGTTGCCCATGTGGCGGTTGGCGAACTTGCCGCCCTTCTCCTGGTTGTTGCCCCAGAGTTGCACTTCGATGGATGGCGGGAAGTTGATCTCGATTGGCAGCAACTCGGGCGGCGGGCAATGGAGCATCAGGCCGTTGTTGCGGTATGCCCATTCGGGTCCGCCGGCCAACTGCTCACCGGTGAATCGAACTTCCGCACGGATGCGGTAGTGGCTGAAGGGCGTCTTGTAGAACAGGTGACCGAAGCTCCCGTCAAACTTGTCGACACTGCTGTAGCTGACCTTGAGAAGGCCATCCTCAACCCGGAACACCTGATGCGGATCCTTGCCCGCCACGTGACCGGCAAATTTGGGTGTCCAGTCCCGAAGATCCTTGCCGTTGAAAAGCGGAATCCAATCCGCAGCAACAAGCGGATTGGACAAAACGATCATCAGGGCGAGACTGCGGAATGATGGGATCATGCCCTTTGCCGTAAAAGCGTGATGTGAACCTAATGCTTTAAACCGGTTGGAACGCAGCATGCGGGGATCGGTGGCTTGGGCATCGAAAGGAATGGAGTCGGCATTCTTGCCATGCGGTTTGCGGCCCGCCGCGCTGAAGAGGGGTTTTTGTTTGAAAGGATTCATAGGATTCGAGTTCGAAGGTCGATCTGACAGACCCTAAGATTGCCTTGGGATAAGGGTTGGTGGCCGTGCCTAAATCCTGAGATGAACATACATTGGAGCCATGCGAATTTTCTCACATCAACTCGGGAATAATTGTCAGATGCTGTTTCTCATAAGGGTGCAGTTGCTTCAGGCGAAGCCGGCTTCGTGTTCATCCGGAATCCTCTGCCGCTGAAGTGAAGTGTCCCAAAGCCCGCCACCGGATGGTCTGTTGGAATTCACAGTTGTCTCATGGCAATCATCGTCTCAACGCGAATGCAGGTTGTGCTTCCGCTGTTGTCAAATGACCTCGAATGCTGATGGTGGCTTCCGATTTCGGAAGCGAGCCACGGGGTTCATTTCGAAGCGGGCTTTGCGAAACTTGAGAAGTATCGGAGGCATGCATCGCGCCATTGCCTGGCATAGGCTTTTTCCTCCTGAAGCCTCTTCGATACCGAGGCATGGATGTCTGGAGCGACATTGCCTTCCAGCGACTGCCAGGTATCGGCCATCTGGTCCACGCTGGTCACGCCGCGGTTGTAGCGGAATTCGAGTTCCTCCCACATGGTGCGACCGGTGGAAAGCTTGGCATCCCACGGCACATGATGGAACCACAGCAGATACTCCAGGGGTGTCTTGTCGCGATCATTGAAGATGGCCCGGAGTTCCGGATGATATTGGCCGACGTAATTGCTGCCGCGCTCGGTCCGGTCAAAGCCGATACCGGTGGCGTCGGCCTTGTGGAAATACCCCCGCGTCTCCGGGCTTGGAGCATAATGACACGCATAGGCGCTCAGGAAGTTGAGGCCCAGCGGCATCGAGTAATCCACGATGGCTTCGTGCGAACCCATCATCATTTTCAAAATGGCCGCACGGGTGGGCGCATCGCACGCGAAGGTCATGCGGATCCATTCGTCCGCGATTTCCTCCGCTCCGAGTTGCGGGTCCCAAGCGAGGCGTCCGAAGGCATACCAGTTTGCTTGGTTGAACACGCTGCCGCACCATTCGGGGCCGTCGCCGGTATTGGCAACCCCGGCAATGCAGGTTTTTCCTCGCCCGTGCAGTGATCCGTCGATCACCCTGGCAATTGTCGAACCTTTGCCCTTGGCATGGGTGTCGGCCCTGAGGACTTCCGTCCACTTTGGTCCCAGGTAGGCAAGGGTCGTCGCATGGCCGAGGTATTCCTTGGCGATCTGGAGTTCCAGGGAGAGGTCGGTGTTGGGCATCGCGCCAAACAAGGGCGTGAACGGTTCGCGGGGTTGGAAGTCGAGCGGGCCATTCTTGACCTGAAGGAAGGTGTTATCCCGGAACTTGCCGTCGAGCGGCTTGAACTCGTTGTAGGCATCCATCGCCCGGTCCTCGCTCCTGCCATACACGAAAGCGCGCCAGATCAGGGTGCCTCCGATCGGGGCGAGGGCATCGGCCAGCATGTTCGCGCCATCCAGATGCGTGCGCTTGTAATACGCGGGACCGGGCATGCCTTCGGAATCCGCCTTCACCAGGAATCCGCCGAAGTCTGGAATCCGCGCATG
>CBFGOB010000034.1:0-13775 GCA_965650215.1 uncultured bacterium
CGGTCCGCCTTGCTAACCACACGTCCGACATACATGCTGATGATGGGCGCTTCCTCGGAAAGGAAGCTTTGCGCCCTGAAGATCTTCAAAAATGCGAGCTGTTGGTTGAAGATCGCAAGGATCATGCTGCCCACCATCATCCCGACCATCATCGCGATGGTCAGTTCGAGCAGCGTGAACGCGCGCTTGAGTCTCTTGAGACCTGTCTTCATTGGGAGCGGAGAATGGTTCTGGATTTGGCGTAGTTGCGGTGGCCGATCTTGTAGGTGGCGATGCTTTGCACCTTCCACACTTTCATCGCCGCGGGATTGGTGGTGGTCGTGCCGCTGCCGCCGTCGATCGGGAAATTGTTGGTCGACGGGGTGCGCGTGCGGGTGATCGTGCCGGAGATGGGACGGGCACCGGGCAACCTGCCGAACTCGACCGACTCGGTATTCACCGAAGGATAAGCCGGCCAGGGAGAATCGGAATCCAGAAGATCCTCAAAGGGAATCCGTTCGGCGACGGCCCGTTCGTAAGTCATGTAGGCGTCCGTGATCGTCTGCTGCAGGCCCCACTGCCTCGGCCCGAGGATGTTGAGCGACATCTTCAGAAGCATCAGCCCGATGAAGGTGAGCAGACCCAGCGCAAGCCCCGCTTCAAACAGGATGTTGCCGGATTTGCCCGATCTCGCCTTGCGGTTGCGGTGGAATCCGTGAAGATATGCACCATGCGCAGGCATACCGCCATCATGATCTCCATCGCCGCAACCCTGCTCTTCGCGGCACGTCCCGCTTCGGCACAATCCTTGCTGGATCCCCCCTACGGATTGCGCTGGGGCGACTCCCCGGAAAAACTGATCACATGGGCGAATCAACATGGTTTCAACATTACAATTAGTTTACCCGGGAAGCAACATGGATTGAAGGTCCTTCACATCGCCCCCGACGCGGGATTCCTTCCTGACAGCAAGGCCAGCGCCGTCGAGGGCCGCTTTCTGGATGCCAAGCTGTTCGAGTTGACGGTTCATTACGCAGACCCCGAAGCCGGCGCGGAAGCGATCGAAGCCCGTTTCGAGGAACTGAAAAAGGAAATCAGCCGTGAATACGGCAAACTGCTCACCAACCAGCAGCAGCGCACGGTCAAGGATCAATTCGCAACCCGCACTCAGTCGTTTCATCGGGAACCGGTCAAGGGATTGTTCCTTCTCCTGGTCTTCTCCGAGGTCGAGGACCTCCTGAGAAAGACCAGGGAAGCACGGTTTTCTCTGATCTATCGGAATGACAATTACCGGCAAGAGCTCGAAGCCGAGCTCCGCAAGCCCTGATCACTCAATGGTCGTCACTCCGGTGTTGACCTTCATCGTGCGGTCGAGGTTGAAGGTCACGTAACCCAGGCGATCGATGCCGAAGGGCGTCCTGGTAAGCAACTCGATGGTCCAAACACCATCCGCACCGAGGGCTTCGGCGTAGTCGTTGATGACCAGCACGCGGCTTTGGGGAACCGGCTCGTCAATGGCCAGGGCGGAGCCCGGAAGGATCTTGCCGGTCACTCCAAGCTGCGCGTTGCCGGGATAGGCCTGCGCGTAAGTGGTGGAGAACGGATAAAGGTCGTTCAGGGTGAAGGTCAGTTGCGGCACCTTGTAGCGCACCAGCTGGCCCGTGGTGAGGCCGTCGATGCGGCCGTCGGCCACCGGCCAGATCTGGATCGTATCGGCCGCCAACTGCGAGGCGGGTGCCTGATAGTCCTCGAGCGAATAGATGGCAAAGCGCTCCTCGCCGCGGATCTTGGTGCGGTCCGGACCCGGGATCGAGGTGAGATCAAAGGCGAGCTCCGCGGTGCCATTGGTGTTGATGGACTTGTTCGCCATCAACAGGGCCTGGGTGCGGTCAATGTTTTCACCCGTGCCGCCCTCGCCATAGGACTGGACATGCCACAGGAAATCGACGCTCTTCGAAGGCACAGGATCCGTTTCACCGCTGCGCAAGCCATCGACCGAGAACTTGACGGTAAAGGGGCGGTCGGCGCGGGTGCGCTTGATTTCCGATGTCGTGTCTTCGCTAAGCAGCTCCAGAGCTACCACCGGAATGTAGGTGCCGACGTAACTGCTCGCCAGCAGGTAGCTGACCGCATTCTGGTCAACCGTCCACAGTTCGAAACGGGCTCCGCCGGGGTCGATCGGCAGGTAGGAGAGCTCCTGTCCGGAAGGAGCCACGGTCATGTCCCAGATGACCTTGGTCGGAAACTGGGTCTGACGAATGAAGTTGGTGAAATTGGAGGACTGCGACCATCCCTGTGAGAGGGTCAGGGACAGCGCGGCGAAAGCGATGAAGGGTGTGGTTTTCATGATGGGCGGGATGTTCAGGGTTTTGTCGGTTTCGGATTCTTCGGTTCTGCTGCAACCGGCTCCTTCGGGGGCAGGACCGAGATCGGCCCTCCCTTGTAGGTCGCAACGACGAGGACCGAGCTTTTCTGCAGGGATTCCTTGACCTTTTCATCGAAGGGTTCGTTGCCTTCGGCTTGGGCACGGGTGACTTCCATCGTTTTGATCCAGCCGCGGTTCTGGAGGAAGAAGTCGCTCCAGATCACGATCTTGCTGCCGGGGACGAATTTGATCCGGTCCGCATAATTCTTGGGTATGCAGATGATGGATTGTTTCGGCACCAGGGTGGTCAGGCCGCTGAACGAGATGAAGTCCGAGGTGGCGATCAGGTCTTCAGGCTGGTTGACCTTCGTCGGGTCGGGAGCCGTGGATTCCTTTTGTACCATGTTGCGCAGCGGGTTCTGGGAAGAGACCTTGCGGAATTTGGCGTTCAGGTCGTCGTTGGTGACGGCATCGCGCATCTGGGGTGCGGCATTGCAGCATAGGGATGCTGCAATGCTCATCCACCCAAGGGTCCAAGCTGTAGGGATTTTCATAAGGGACATCGAATACGGTACAGTTCCGGGGATCAACGACTTTCGTCATCGACTCCGCCGGATGGGTCAACGGTACCGTTCGGTCCGCCGGATCCTTTGCCTGGGTTCGAGGAGTCAACGCCGTCAAGGTTGTTACCGTGACCGTTGTTGGGATGCTTGCTGGCAAAGGACACCAGCAGGGCGGCATCCTGATAGTCGAACGACGCGCTCGAATGATCGGTGGCGGCGAGTTCCATCAGCACCAGAACGCTCAAAGGGCCGATTTTCACCTTGCCGGCACCATCCACGTAGGGTTTCAGGTATTCGGCAAGCTTGCCCGATCCGTTGAGATCGAAACTGGTCGGAATGCTGTCACCGTGCACCAGGGAGACCACCTGTTGGTTGTTGCTGCGCGTGGTGTAGAACGGGGTCCAGCTGCTGCCATCGACGTAGCGGCCACCGAAGTTGACCGTGTCACCGGGTTGAAGTTTCTTGATGTAGAGCGCGTAGGCCGGATCCACATCGCGGTTCACCCCGTAGAACAGCTGTTGATAGGATGATCCGTTCACGCTGATGCGGGCTTCGGCGAAGATCTTGTCGAGATCCACACCGTTGTTGGCGCCGGTGACACCGATGCCGATGGGGCGCACCGATAGAAACATCGGCGATGTCAAGGTGATCGATCCGGGCGGCGTGATGGATGCGACGTCGCTGACCTTGCTCGGATAGAGAATGCTCCAGGTGAGCGTCGGATTGGTTCCGGTTTGGACAATCGTCGGGCTTGCGCTGAACAGGCCGACGGGCATGGGAGGAATCTTGGCGGCATTGCTGCTGTCCTCCTGGGCTAGCAGCGGTTGCAACGCACATGCGGCAACCGATGCGGTAACGACCAACGGAGTGGTCCACGGTTTGGTTTTCATGGCTGGTGTAAGGGTTTGGGTTTGGACTTGGGTTTCCACCAGACAATGGTGGGTTTTTTTATCTGGCGGCAGACTGGATCTCTCGGAAAATCGCCGGGCGGTGAGGTCCGGAAAGGTGGGGACTCTGGGAGATTCGGCCTGCGTTTGTCTCGCCACAGGGATCGTTCAAAGGCTGCCGACGGCGCGGCCAAATCGGAAGCTGTGGTTTAACAGTTGCATCATACACAAGAATCCTTCCTTGTGAAGAAGCATTTCAATCTATTTGCGTCCAGTCGTGCCATGGGCCCTGGGGAACATCCCGGTCGTTCACGAAGCGCCATTGAACCCGCTGGCCGGAGCGGAATTTGAGGAAATCCCGGACTGCCGGACTGATGTCGATGCCCGCGTCCTGGTTGCGGTTGGCCCGGGGCGGCTCGTTGCCAAAGACGTATTGCCAGTGGTCGACCTCAAAAGGCCCGACGTCTTCCCATTGGGCGTAGCAAACCCGACCCTCGTAATAGATGGCAATCCAGCGGCCTTTGCAGACCGAAATGCCGTCCCCACGATAGTTTTCCCAAAACCAAGGGATGACCCGCGAGGCTTCCGGGTGGTGGAAACCGCCCCGGATCACGTCGTTGTAGGGCAAGGCGACATAAAACGGATTGAGCTTGGGCACAAAGCCCTTGGGGCACCAGCCTTCCCGCTCGTCCGGGGAGTCGTAGCCCCCGAAATTCGCCACCCAATTGGGATCCCAGGCGCTCTTGTCGTTGGGCGTGGGATTGTTCGCGGTCGGCGCTTCCCCCACCCAGAAAATCGTCGCCACGACATTGCCCTTCCAGGGCATGCCAGCGCGGATCGGGTCCTTCGAGCGCTCGATCACCACCCGGGCCGCGGCTGGCACGCCATAGGGATCGCTCAGGCCGGGCAGGGCCGCACGACGGTTCTCCAGGAACCGGTCGTGAATCGACTCCAGCCGCGCCGCCAAGGCATTGGCCGCTGCCGGCATGGACCCGAACAGCAGGCACAGCAAACCACACAAAATTCGTTTCAAACGCTTCATTTCACGAGCAATTTCAACACCTGACCCTAAAATCCACCACCCGCCGTCCACAAGCAAAAATCCATTCCTGCCGGACGGCATGAGGCGCCGGAAGCACTTCAGGATTTGATCCCGAAGCGCCGGTCGAGTTCACCCATGCCGAAAGCCATCAAGGTCGGCCTGCCATCGGCGGTGCAGTAGGGCAAGTCACAGGCAAACAGGTCGCGCAACAAGCCTTGGACCTCTTCGATGCGGATGCTGCCGCCTGCCGCCGCCCGCCGGGCGAAAAGGCGCGCCATGCGGTCCTGGGCAAAGCGCGCCGCACCAGCGACCGCCTCGTGGAGCAACTCGTCGAGCAGTCCACCCAGCCATGACCGCAAATCGGGCATCTGGAGGCAGGCCGGCAGGGACCGGATCTGAACCGTGTTACCGCCGAACGACTCAATCTCGATCCCGGCATGCGCCATGGCATCCTGCTCTCGCAACA
Organism: uncultured bacterium; assembly: GCA_965650215.1. Taxonomy (GTDB): domain Bacteria; phylum Verrucomicrobiota; class Verrucomicrobiia; order Verrucomicrobiales; family Akkermansiaceae; genus Luteolibacter. The sequence goes on from CBFGOB010000034.1 coordinate 5,303, forward strand.
AGGCCTCGACATCCCGCGGGTCCAATTCCAGCAGCACCGGCACCAGCAAACCCTGGGAAGCGGCAAGTGGGCCATCATGACGGATCAAGGCTTCATAGCATATCCGCTCGCGGGCGGCACGCGGGTCAAGCAGGACCAGCCCCTCCTCCCCTTCCATCACCACGTAGCGCTGGCGTAGCAATCCCAGCACGCGGAATGCGGGCACCTTGGAAACCGCCGGCGGAAGCTCCACGACTTGCGCAGGAGCCGGCTGCCATGATCCCAATTCCACCTGGGAAGCCCGCAACACCGCGCGGGCGCTTTCCAGATCAGCAGCGATGATGGAGTCCTCAAAAACGGGCTTCTCCGGCACGGGCTCGGAAATCTCACGACCGGGACGCTGCGGCACAGGAGCCACAAACCTTGACGGCTCGGGTCGTGGCGGCGGACGCAAGCCGGTCATCACCGCCTCGAGGATCACTTGCTTCAGCTCCGAGGGACGTTGAAACCTGACCTCGCGCTTGGCGGGGTGGACATTGACGTCAACCAGCACCGGATCAAGTCCGATCCACAGCCAGGCCGCCGGATGCAGGCCATCGGCAACCGCTCCGCGAAAGCCCTCGCTGAGGGCGCGGGAAATGACCGCATCCTCGACCGGACGCCCGTTGAGCATCACAAACTGATGTTTCCTGCCCTTGCGCGCATGGCTGGCGGGCAAGACGAAGCCCTCGACCACCACACCCGCCTTTTCAATTCTCGGGAGAGCGATCAGATCCCCCGCCAAATCCGGCCCGAGCAACTGCCTCACCCGGTCGACGGGCTTGTCCACTGCCGGGAGATCAAACACCTCCCGCTCGTTGCGCCGCAAGCGGAAGCGCACCTGCGGTGCCGCCAAGGCATGCAGCCGCATCTGATGCTCGACGTGGGCGGACTCGGTCGATTCGGCGCGCATGAACTTCTTGCGGGCCGGCATGTTGAAAAACAAGGCCTTGGCCTCGATCGTCGTGCCCGGCGCACAGCCGGCGTCCCTCAGATCCACCAGCCTGCCCCCCTCGACCAGCAACTCGGTGCCCACCACGGCACCGGCCTCGCGGGTCACCATCCGGAAGCGCGACACGCTGGCAATGCTCGGCACCGCCTCGCCACGAAAGCCAAGCGTGCGGATCGCCGCCAGATCGGCCGCCTCGCGCAGCTTGCTGGTCGCATGGCGTTCGAGCGAGAGTCTGGCATCCTCGCGCGACATCCCGCAACCGTCGTCGCGCACACGGATCAAGCCCACGCCCCCTTGGTCGATGTCCACACAGACCTCGCGCGCTCCGGCGTCGATGCTGTTTTCCACGAGTTCCTTGACGACGGAAGCCGGGCGCTCGACGACCTCACCCGCAGCCACCTGGCTGGCAAGCGTGTCGGAAAGCACCCGGATTTTCGGCATCGCCGGAAGACTAGGGCAGGACCGCAAGGAGCCAAGACCGAAGAGAAACGAATTTTATGCTCCACCCCACGCGCCGGATCCTCTTTGCTCCCGGCGCAGCCATGGCCGGATTTTTCAAAGCACTGTTCCACAAGGTCACCAACCGCGCCGACATCGATTGGGACGAGTTGGAGGCGGATCTGATCAGCTCGGACCTCGGCATCCGCCTGACCACGGCGATCATTGAAGAACTCCGGGATCTGGGCCGCAAGATCACCGCGGAAGACGTGGTCGAAACCACCCGCCGCCACTTGGCGAAACGCCTGCCCGAAGACGCCCCTGCCCTTGCTCCTCGCCAGGACGGCAAACCCTTTGTCATCCTCGTCGTCGGCGTCAACGGCACTGGCAAAACCACCTCCTCCGCCAAGCTCGGCCACTGGCTCCGTCAACGCGGCCACTCGGTCGTGCTCGCGGCCGCCGACACCTTCCGCGCCGCCGCCGTCGAGCAACTCCAGCGCTGGGGCCAGCGGCTCGATCTGAGCGTCATCACCGGAAACCCGAACGCCGACCCCTCGTCGGTCTGCTTCCAGGCCCACCAGCAGGCGATTGCGAAGCACACGGCATTCCTGATCTGCGACACCGCCGGCAGGCTTCACACCCGTCACAACCTCATGGAGGAGCTGGGGAAAATCCGCCGCACCCTCGCCAAACAGGACGAAAGCGCCCCCCACCTCACCCTGCTCGTGGTCGACGCCAGCACCGGCAACAATGCCCTGCAGCAGGCGAAGGAATTCCACAAGGCCTGTCCGCTCGACGGACTGATCCTCACCAAACTCGACGGCTCCGGCAAAGGGGGGATCGCCGTGACCATTCACGACCAGCTCGGCATCCCGCCCCGCTTCCTCGGCACCGGCGAGGAAGCCTCTGCCTTCCGTATTTTCGAACGCGAGACCTTCGTCAACCAGGTGCTTTGAATGCCGGGAATCTGTTTTTTCACCCGCCGGGGAGAGCCTCCCCAAGAAACCGGTTCGTGGAAGGCTAAAATCGGGGAGGGCATGAGGTCCTGCCCCCAGCGAGGAGGGTACCATTGACGCGTGCTGTCAGCCTGATCCATCTGACGCCCTCTGGCATCCCGATCCTCCAGTCGCTGAATCGGTGATAGGCCGCATTGCTGGGTCCATTGAGGCTCAGGCCCGGGCAAGGGATCAGAAACCCATGAACATGGGCTCTTCCTTTATGCCAGTATTCCATCTTCATGAATGCGACTGACGCCAATGCAGCCAGAGCAATTGCACATAGACGCTTGATCACGCTGGGAATCGCGATGCCAGATGACATGGGGGTGTCATGCGCGGGAGGCAACCGCCAACCTGAGAACCGCACGAAAGAATACAAGACCACTCAAACCGAACGCTACGCTTCGACGCCCGGACGAAGTGGCAGCATGTCTTCCTACACGATTGCCCGGAAGTTCCAAGACCCGCATCGGTCCCAGCCGATATCGCGAGGAAAACCGAGGAATACCTCGGCAACCAATCCAACGAACACCCCGCCAAGGAGAGCCCGTGGACCAGGTAGGCGCGGTCGCAAGACCGCTCAAGCCCGGAGGACTTCACGCGGATCATCCGTAAGCAACCATGATGGTTCCAGACACGGTCCCAGAAAATACTTCCGTGCGTTTGACGAAATACCGGAGGCATCACACCAGTAACATCCAGATCCGAAGGAAGGAACATATGAATCATCAGAACTATCGGCATTTACATGTGGCGGGAGCCCTGGCTGCCATGATCTTGAATGCGTCCGCAGAGGTGACCACCCCTCGGACATCATTTTACCCCGACCAACCATGGCCGGACAACAATGGCGTCCATATCAATGCGCATAGCGCGGGCATACTCTTCCATGAGGGCACCTACTATTGGTTCGGCGAACACAAGATTGCCGGAAACGCCGGCAACGTGGCCCATGTCGGGGTTCACTGTTACACCTCCACGGATCTCTACAACTGGAAGGATGCCGGAATCGCCCTGGCGGTTTCTGAGGATCCCAGGAGCGAGATCACCAAAGGCTGCATTATCGAGCGACCAAAAGTCATCTACAATGCGTTGACGAAAAAATTCGTGATGTGGTTCCACCTGGAGATCAAAGGCAAGGGATACGGCACGGCGAGCAGCGGCCTGGCAGTGGCCGACAACGCTGCGGGCCCCTATACCTACATCCGAGCCGTCCGTCCGAATGCCGGGGTCTGGCCGATAAACGTCACGGAGGAGCAGAAGGCCGAGCTGCGAAACCAACAGTCCAATCCGGACGGAGGTGCCAACAACCAGAAATCCAAACAAAATCCGTTTTTGCGGGACTTCACAGTTGGCCAGATGGCCCGGGACATGACCCTGTTCAAGGATGACGACGGCAAAGCCTACCATATCTTCGCCTCGGAAGAGAATGCCACATTGCATATCGCAGAACTCAGCGATGACTACCAGTCGCATAGCGGGAAGTGGATACGCGTCTTTGATCAACGATTTCATGAAGCTCCGGCGATCTGCAAACATGCCGGACGTTACTGGATGATCACCTCAGGCTGTAGCGGCTGGGCGCCGAACACCGCCCGCTCGATGGTGGCGGATAGCATCTGGGGGCCGTGGAAAGAGCTGGGCAATCCCTGCATCGGCATCAATCCCCACAACAAACTCGGACCCGAAAAGACCTTCGGCGGACAGAGCACCTTCATCCTCCCGGTCAACGGCAAACCCGGCGCCTTCATCGCCCTGTTCGACATCTGGCGCCCGAAAGATGCCATCACCGGCGGCTATGTCTGGCTACCCATCACCTTCGAACCTGATCGCTTCACCATCACCTGGCGCGACTCCTGGGATCTCTCGGTCTTCGATAAGTAAAAATCCGGGGAATTTGCTTTTTCAGCCTCAGGGGGAATACCCCGAGGACCCCGCAACAGTCAGCAAATGGGGCCGGTCCGTGGAAGGGGAAAAGGGGGTTGGCAGCCGCTCCGCGAAAGCCTTCGATCATGGCACGACGGCAAGACGGACATTGGCGAATCTGGCGCGCTGACCATTCGGCAAGCTTGCCGGATAGGACACTTTGACGACTTCGTAATCCGCCCTCACCGTGGAGCTTGCTGCAACGACGACGGGATTGGTCGTCTGGTTGTTGTCGTAGAAGGTGACCAGGTCGCTGCTGAAGCATGGCGTGTAGGTCAGGCTGCCGCTGCTGCCGTGATCCTTGCGACGAATGAAATAGAACTCAAAGGCGCCACCACTTGCCACTTTCGTCAGCGGGTCACCATGGCCCGATCCATCCGTCGCGAGCTCGCCCATATCCACCTTCGTCGGGTCGGTGCCAAACGCGAACTCCATCAGGTTGCTGCGGCGGTCGCCGTCGGGGTTGCTGCCAAGCGAGTTGCGGGTGAAAGCATGGGCGAAGCTGCCCTGCGACCAGAGCTCATACACCGCGGGCAAAGGGGGAAAGGACACCGCGACCTGCAACACCTTGGAGATCGCATAGACCCGCTTGCTGTCAGTTGAAGGGAAATTGTAATCCCGGACCCAATAGGCGCTGATCTTGTCGGTTGCGCTGTGACCCGTCGTGACCTTCGGCGGCGATTCGCTGGATCCACCCAGACATCGGCCGTCCCCTTCCTTGGTGCCGTTGGTAGACGTTCCTGTGAACACTTGGGTTGAGACGCCTCCCACGCCATTTTCCGTCCGATTGATCGCGGCATCGATACTGCCATCCCAAAGGTCGGCGTAATTGTTGGCGATCACCGTGCTGCCATCGATCAGGATGACCGCTTCCGCGGAGCCGTTGGTGCTCGGGTTGGTGGCCGTGTGGTCACGCGCGTCCACCGTGCTGCTGGATCCGATCACCTTCCAATTGCCGGCACCCAGCCCCGCGGTGATGGCGAAGTTTTGGACAAAGGTATCGTAGGTTGCCAGGTCGGTCGATTGCGCGGTGGTCGTGCCGCTGGAAACAAACACCAGGCGGTAGCTGTCCCCCAGCCGCCATGCCTGACCGGTGGCTGGGTTGATTCCTCCATTGGCCTGGAAGTTGAGGCGACCCAGTTCGCAAGCCAGGCTTCCGCCAATCACCATGGACAGCGTGGCTGTTTTCGTGCGGTAGGCATCCTGCATGCTCACCTGCAATTCATAGAGGCCGGGGTCGGTGAAGGTGGCGGTGGTCTCCGCGGCGTTGGCGGAGCCGAAATTCACATCTCCCGGACCGGATATCTTGCTCCACGTGTAGCTGATGGGAAGGTCTTCGAATTGCAGCGCCTTGACCGAGAGCGTGGTGGGCGATCCGGCATCCACGATGCTCGGCGCGGCGCTCGGTGGTGCCAACACAACGATGGAATAATCGTAAATCGTCTTGAGGCCGGTGGGAGCGGTGGTGGCGTTCTCAATCGCGGTGATGCCGGCATTGAGATCATTCATCATTTCGTCGGTGGCCCACTGCGGGAAGTCGTAGGTTTTGCCAGGCCCCCAATTGTTCTGATAGAAAGTCCGCGCGGCGTAGAGCCTAGGCAGCACGCGTTGCGCTTCCGTTCCAAAGCTCACGAGCACATCCATCACCTCGCCCATGCGGTATTCCGCGCCATGATTTTTCATCGTTTCGGCATAAGTGGCTGCCGCATCCACCGTCTCCTTGAAGTTGTGGATTTTGAGCAGGTTCATGCAATCGTCACGGGAGTGATGATTCCACATGACAGCCGTGGGCGCCTGGCTTTCAACGGCACGATAGATATCAATCCAGTATGGGGCGAGCTCGTCGAAGTTCAGGCCCTTCAACCATTGGGTAAGAAACATGCGGGGCACGGAATGTTCGTGCTGAAGGGTCTTGCGCACTGCGCGCACGAGTTTCTCGGGATCGCCACCATTGAAGTTCTGCATCAGGCCCCAGCCGCTCAGTTCCAACCAGCCATTGCCCCAGAGATTGTAGGCGGCAAAACGCTGCCGAAAGCTGCGTGGATCATTCGCATCAGGCACGGCACTCGCAACGTCGAACATGGCAGGCAGTGCAAGCTCGCGGGCCGGAGCGCCAATCGCGCACATGACCTTTTCCGCCCAAAACTGAATCCAGACATCACCATGACCCAGGAGCAGCCCCACATCCTGAAAAGCAGGCAGTGCCGCCGAGCCCATATGGTACAATCCATAGAGCCCGCCAAGGATCGTGTTGCGGTTGGTCGAGGCAATCATGGTGCGGTAGTTGCTGATCGGCGGACTTGCCAGCCGGCTCAATGCCATCGCCGCGCGTTGCCGCTGCTCGCAGGACCAGGTATCGAGACGCGTCAGAAGCTCTGCGGTCGACAAGTCATCGTAGGCTTCGCGGGACAGCTTGCCCTGCGCATTCCAGTAGCTGAAGTCCCTGCCGCTGAGAATGGTTGCCGCCACCTCCGCAGAAGTCAGCACCGGGGCGACCGATGCGTTCTTGCCGGTGATGTGGAGCTTCTTGAGTGGCAGGGCATACATCAAGAGTCTGCCACCGGTGGTGTCCCAGTCCGGAGTCGTGTGCTCGGAACCCGATTGGCCCGCCCCGCCCTGATACACAAAGCCCCCATCCCATCGCCTCTCGAGATCGTGGAACCAATACTGCTCGCGCAAAAACGCCGCGCTTGCCTCATCTCCCGATCGCTGGGCGCCAAGCGGACCCCAGAGATAGCTCCAGTAATTTCCCGTGTGTCCCATCTCCCGCATGCCATAGGAGGCCACGGTCATGCGGCTGAAGTAGGCACACGCCTCCGTATCGCCGATCAGGTCGTAGAACACCGCCGCCATCGAGCTTTTGCCATTGTCATCGTGAAACTGCGGCGGAATATGGTCTCCGTACGGGATGGTGCCGCAACCGACAAAGCGACGGAAGAAGGTCGCCGCCTTGCTGATCGCCAACGTCACGGCAGGGTCGGTGACACCACACCTTCTGCCCAGTTCGAGTGAAATCGCGCAAACCAGACCCACCGAATTGAGGGCGCCATAGCCACCAAGGATCTTGTTGGGCATCGCGGGTCCGTGTCCCCATGAGCCGACTTGATTCTGCCCATTGGCCAGGAACATGCACAATTGATGGATCTCGGGCAGCACTTCGGTGTCCCCGGTCGCCAGGTAATACTCACAAAGAAAGAGGTTCATATAGGCCGGCTCCCAATTCCATGCGCCAGGCGCCGTGTAAGGCACGAGGCTGCGCGCATAGTTTCTGAGCAGCGTACTGTATTGGGCGTCCCCGGTTGCCAACAAACCCAAGGCATTCACATAACCCTGAATGCCCATGCTCAGGCCCTTGTTGGCAAGATATTGACCAGCGGCCTGCATGAGGGCCGTTGACTTGTTGCAGCTCACCGGCGAGAGCGAGCTGTAGTCACCCTTCACCGGCAGATTGATGGTGACCGTGCTGGTCGTTCCCGCGCGCCAGCGGGTCAGTTGCAGCACCCCGTTGTTGGCGTTTTTTTCCGCCTCGGTGATCGCCTTGCCCAGTGCGATTCTCGCATCACTCGTGAAATTGCCGCCATTGATCCCAAGGATCACATCTCCCACCTTGAGCAGGCCGCCACTTTGGGCAGCGGGCGAACCCGCAGCGACTTGCGTCACATAGATCTGGCGGGCCAGATCGGAGCTCAGAGACCAAGCCCACATCCACCCACGCGCTCCGGTGGGACCGAGATTCCAATCGTGATGGGTGCCAATCGGATCTCCCGCCCTGAAATCCGGGACATCAGGCGGGTTCTCCCAGGCGTTGAGGTGCGGAATGTTGGCTGGGGTCGCAGCCATGGCAGTCCAGGCAAGCGGAGCCATCAGGAATACCGCAACCAAGCCGATGGGTCGCTTGCGGCGGCAGAATGAAGAACTGGGACGCCTCTCCTGGATGGTTCTCATGATGCAAAAGGATATGAATTTGAGCCTTGGGCGTATCAAGCCAGATGTTTGGCAAGCACGGACCTCACCACACCAACCATGCTGCTGTCTGGCAAGGCAACTCCTCGGAAGCGGGGCAGCTTTGGGCCATCGTGAACGCCCAAAGCTGCCCCTCTGATGTGGCCCCGGTCACTTCGATCATGCCGAGGCAAGGCAG
>CBFGOB010000035.1:0-13445 GCA_965650215.1 uncultured bacterium
GAATGTTGCCGTTCCGAGCCCGCTCGTGAAGTTCTCGATCACCGCCGCCCCGTATCCATGCAGCAGGACGTGGTCCTCGAAGGTGCAAAGGACCCGGACCGCGCGCGCCTGGGCTTCCAGCACGGCGGCATCCATCGGCTTGATGAAGCGCGGATTGATCAGCGCGACGGAAAGGCCTTCCTTTTCGAGCAGCGCCTTGGTCCGCTCGGCCATTTCGAACATCGTGCCCAGACCGAAGAGCGCGACATCCGTGCCCTCGGCGACCACTTCGGCCTTGCCGATCTCGAGCTGCCGCGGCTTCGGCTTGACCGCCGTGCCTTTGATCGCTCCCCGCGGGTAGCGGATCGCCGACGGCCCGGCGTCGTATTGGGCCATGGTGTAAAGCATGTCGACCAGCTCGTCCTCGTCCTTCGGCTGCATGTGGATGAGGTCGGGGATGTGGCGCAAGTAGCCGATGTCGAAGAGCCCGTGGTGGGTCGGGCCGTCATCGCCGGAAAGCCCGCCGCGGTCCATGCACAGGCGCACCGGCAAGCCCTGCAGCGCCATGTCGTGGATGATCATGTCGTAGGCGCGCTGCATGAAGGTCGAGTAGATCGCGAGGAAGGGACGGTAACCCTTGGTCGCCAGGCCGCAGGCGAAGAGGGCGGCGTGCTCCTCGGCGATGCCGACGTCGAAATAGCGGTCCGGCAGTTCGTCCTTGAAGATCTCCAGCTTGGTGCCGCCAGGCATCGCGGCGGTGATCGCGACGATCTTCGGGTCCTTCTTGGCAAAGTCGGTGACCGCACGGCCGAACACCTCCGAACAGGTCGGCTGCGACGCGACGCCGGTGGTGCCGTCGTTGATCTGATAGGAACCCAAGCCGTGGAATTTGCCGGGGTTGTCGAGGGCGGGTTGGTAGCCCCGGCCCTTTTCGGTGATGATGTGCAGCACGACCGGCTCCTGCAGGGTCTTGAGGTGCTCGAAGGTGCGGATCAGCAAGGGCAGGTCGTGGCCGTCGATCGGGCCGTAGTAACGCAGGCCGAACTTCTCGAACAGGACGTTGGGAAACAGCAGGTTCTTGGCGCCTTCCTCGACCTTGTGGGCCAGGGCCCGCGCGGCCTTGCCGGCGACCTTTTCGACGAAATCCGCCGCCTTGGCGCGCACCGCGGCGTAGGTGTGGTGCGTCTGGAGGTCGTTGAAGTAACGGGCGATCGCCCCGACGTTCTTGTCGATCGACCACTCGTTGTCGTTGAGCACGACGATGAAACGGCGGGTGGTTTCGGCGATGTTGTTGAGGGCCTCGAGCGTCGGGCCGCAGGTGAAGGCCGCATCGCCGGCGACCGCCACCACGTGCTCGTCGTCACCCGCAAGGTCGCGGGCGGCCGCCATGCCGAGCGCCGCGGACAAGGCCGTGCCGGCGTGGCCGGCACCGTAGGCGTCGTGCTCGGATTCGGAGCGCAGCAGGAATCCGTTCAGGCCCTTGTAGGTGCGGATCGTATGGATCCGGTCCGCGCGACCTGTCAGCATCTTGTGCACGTAGCCCTGGTGCGCGACGTCGAAGACGAACTTGTCCTTGGGCGTCGAGAACACCTTGTGCAGCGCGATCGACAGCTCGACCACCCCGAGGTTGGGGCCCAAATGGCCGCCGGTGCGGGACAGGGAAGTGATCAGGGTCTCACGGACCTCGGCGGCAAGCTGACGCAATTCCTCATCCGTCAACTTCTTGACGTCGTCGGGGGATCGGATCGCTTGCAGGAGGGGCCCCAAGACGGGTGTTTCAGAAGAGTCGGATGTCATCGTCGGAATCGTCCGCGGCGGCGGAGGCGCGAATGCCGGGGGCGGAATCACCGACCTTGGCGGGTTTTTCAAGTTCCGATTCGTCTTTGTTGCGCAGCGTGATGAGCTCGATGCGCTCGCGCGCGGTCTCGAGGATCGTCTCGCAACGGCCCAGCAACTTGGAACCTTTCTCGTAATAAGCCACCAGTTCCTCGAGCGGCAACTGCTCGTTTTCCATGGCTTCGACAATCGACTCGAGTCCCTCGAGGGCTTCCTCGAAGGATGGCCCCTGCCCGGTCTCCTGACTGCTGGCTTTGCGTTTGGACATGGCGGAATGCGGGAAATCAGCGGGCCTTGGTGCGGATCGCACGGTCGCTGTAATAAACCATGCTCATCCCCACCATGGGGCGCATGTAGGGGTCAAGGGAGGAAATTTCGGCGACCTTCGGGTTCTTGTCGTAAATCAGGAATCCCGGCGGGTAGGTCGCCTGCACCACGCTGCCATTGAGCACGAGGGCGGCGAAATCACGGTAGTTGGTGACGGTTTCGGTGACGTTGCCTTCACCATGCGAGGACGGTGAGATCAGGATCCCGACCACCGGGGTGTGGAGGTCGGTGGCGATCGCCTCGAGCTTGACGAAGCCATCCTTGGTCGGCGGCAGCCAGATGCTGGTGCGGTCGGCATACCAGGCCACCGCCCAGGGTTGGTCCGAGAACACCACACTGCCCTCCTCGACCCAGCCTTTGAGGCCGTTGCTCCTGCTGTTGAGGGCCGGCGCGTAGTACGGCGGCCAGTGCGGGTAGCCGCCGCGGTCGCGCAAGGTCATGCCGATCCGGACCTCGCGCGGCAGGCTCAGCACCAGCGGCAGGGCGCAAAGGCCGACGATCACCACCAGGTGGGCATCGCGCAGCACCGGAATCCGGATCACGAAATCGAGGCGCGTCCACAGGATCGACACCATCGCGATCCCGTAGGCGGTCATCAGCGGCGCGAAGAGCAGATGCGTCTGGTTGGGGTCGAGCTGCTTGTTGGAAATCCCGAAGAATGCCAGCCCGAGCGCACCGGATGCCCACATGATGAGGATCGCCCAGCGGAAATTCGAGATCGCCTTGCTCTTGAAGGGATGCAGCAGCGACAGGAAGAACAGGGGGGCGACGACGATACCAGCCAGCAGCGGGATGATGTCGCGGGTCTGCACCAGGGTCGCACGCAGGACCTTGCTGATCAGCCCCTGGATCACCAGCGGTTGCGCGTCAAGGTCGGTGTTGCGCATGACCACCGACTCCGAACCGTTGGCCAGGCCGTTGTAGAGCGTCAGGAAGGCGGTGCCGAAGGGCGTGCCGGTGATCGAGTAGTTGCGGATGATGATGAAGGTGCCCGACAGCAGGATCAGCAGCAGCACCGCGCCGCCGACCAGCCCACGGGGGCGGAAGGCGATCGCGGCAAAAATGATGTAGCCCAGCACCAGCCACACCGTCACCCAGTGGGTGAAGGCGAGCAGGGTGAAGAACACGCCGGCGATCAGCGCCGGGATCAGGGCCACCCGTTCCTCGGCCGCCGCCTCGATCGCCCGATAGACGAAATACATGCCGCAGGAAAACAGGAAAAGCATCAGCATCTGCGGCAGGCCGCTCAGCGAGAACTGCCAGAGGGTTTCGCAGAACAGCATCACGATCGCGCAGACGCCGGCGATCTTGGCGTCGAAGATGCGGTTGATCAGCAGGTAATTGACCCCGATCGCCAGCAGGAAGAAGATCGTCGAAACCGCGGCCACCACCCGGTCGAGGGGAAACACCAGCTGGTTGTCGGACATCTGCCACTTGTCCGTCCGGTCGGCGCCGATGATCTTGAACACCGCGGCATTGATCAGCGGGTTGAGCGGCGCGTGGTAGGTGTCCTCGAAGCCATCGAGCGGAACCGCATGCTTCTGGCTCTTCTCCGCCTGATAGTAGGCCACCGGACGGATCATCTTGGTGGTGAAACCGTTGCCGCGGGCGATCTCGCGCGCGATCTGGGCCTGATCCATCGCCTGCGGCGACGAAAGCCCGCGGAACATCACGAACAGGTTCGCCATCGTCAGGATGACCAACACCAGGAAAAACAGGCTGCGCCGGATCAGGAGGCCGACGTCGTTGGAGTTGTGGAACAGGCTCATGGGCTGGGAGTTCGGGAATTCCGTAGGGGGGCTAGAGGCCGAAATCCTTCAATTTGCGCTGCAGGGTCCTGCGGCTGACGCCCAGAAGATCCGCCGCATGGGTGCGATTTCCCTTCGCGGCAGCAAGCGCGGCTCGAATCGTTCTGGCCTCCAGGGCATGCAAGTTGAATTCCTCCCCTGCATCAAGGGAGTTTTTCCCCGCGCCGGCGAAATCGGCCACGGTTTCCGCCGCTCCCACCCGTCCGTCGAAGCGCGGCAGATGCCGGACATCGATCACCGTGTCATTGCTCATCACCACCCCGTGCTCGATCGCCGTGCGCAGTTCGCGCACGTTGCCGGGCCAATCGTAGGCCAGCAGCTGCTGCTGGGCGGCATCGGTCAGCGGCTTGAACGGCCGATCGTTGTCCTTGGCGAATTCCTGCAGGAACGCATGGGCCAGCAGGACGATGTCCTCGCGCCGCGTCCTGAGCGGCGGCATCTCGATGCTCACGACGTTGAGCCGGAAATACAGGTCCTCGCGGAATTTCCCCTGCACCACCAGGTCGCGAAGCCGCTTGTTGGTGGCTGCAATCACCCGCACATCGACCTTGATCGGCGTGTTGGAGCCGACGCGCTCGATGGTGCGCTCGGACAGGACCCGCAGCAGCTTGATCTGGGTCGTCTCGTCGATTTCCCCGATTTCATCGAGGAAGATCGTTCCGCCGTCGGCCTGCTCGAAGCGCCCGATCCGCCGTTGGGCGGCGCCGGTGAAGGAGCCCTTTTCATGGCCGAACAGCTCGCTCTCAAGCAGCTGCGGCGACAAGGCCGCGCAATGGACCGTCACCATCTTCGCCGCCGGCCGGCCCGACAAGTGGTGCAGCAAGCCCGCCACGACCTCCTTGCCCGTGCCGGACTCCCCCTCGATGAGGATGGTCGCCCGGGTCGCGGCGACCTGCTGGACCATCTCGGACACCCGCCGGATTTCCGGCGACTTGCCGATCAGGCGGTCAAGCTTGTGGGATTTGCTGACCTGTTGGGTGAGCTGGCGGTTCTCGGCCTCGAGCGTCCGGCTGCGCAGCGCGCGCTTGAGCAGCATCTCGACCTCGTCGAGGTTGAGCGGCTTGGTGACGAAATGCCAGGCCCCGCGGCGCATCGCCTCGACCGCGGTGTCGACCGAACCGTAGGCGGTCATCATCAGGGCCACCGGCGGCTCGGCCAGCGCCAGCGCCTTGTCCAGCAGGTCCATGCCCGACTCGCCACCCAGGCGCAGGTCGGTCAGCAGCAGCTGGACCGGCTCGGACTTGAGGATCGTCAGCGCCTCGCCGACGGTGGCCGCGGTGTAGACATCGAATTCCTCGTCCAAGGCACTGCGCAAGCCTTCGCGCGTGGAACGCTCGTCATCAACGATCAGCAGTGTCGGTCGCATCATGGCTCAATTCGGTTCCTCGACATCAATCACCGGATCCGGCGCCCCCAACAGGCGCACGGTCCGCTCGGTGCGCGGCAGGTGGAGGGTCACCCGCGTGCCCTGCCCCTCCTCGCTCTCGATCGAAATTTCCCCGCCATGCTCCCGCACAATGCGGCGGACGATCAACAATCCCAGTCCACTGCCCGAGGCCTTGGTGGTGCGGTAGGGCTCGAAAATCGCGCCGAGGTGCTCGTGGGACATGCCGATGCCATTGTCCTGGATCGAAATCACGGCCTCGTAGTCGTTGAAGCTGCTGCGCAGGGTGATTTTCCCCTGTTCGCCGGCCAGCGACTGGTAGGCGTTGCGCAGCAGGTTGTAGAACACCTGCTGGAACTGGCCGGCATCGATGCCCATCGGCGGCAGATCCTCGTCGAGCTGCAACTCGACGGAAACCCGGCGGGCCTCGAGCTCTGGCTCGAGCAGGCGCAGCGCTTCGTGCAGCACCTCGTGCAGGTTCGCGCGCTCGCGGCGCGGAACCGTCGGACGCACGGCATGCAGGAACTGCTTGAGGATGCCGTCGAGGCGCTGGATTTCGCCGCGGGCGGTCGCGAGGTGCTCCTCGAAGGGCTTGCGCTCGGCGGCGGAAATCCGCCGCAGCTTGCGCTCCAACAACTGCAGGTGGATGTCGAGCGAGTTGAGCGGGTTGCCGATCTCGTGAGCCACCCCGGCAGCCAGCAGGGTCAGGGCGTTGAGTTTTTCGGATTCGATCGCCTCCTCGGTCTCGGCGCGCGTGCGGGTGAGGTCGCGGATCAACATCACGTAACCGAGCGTCTCCGCGGCATTCTCGCCATCATCGACCGGCGAGAGGTAGAAATTCAAAAAGCGGTTCTCCGGGTAGAACACCTCGAGGTCGCGGCTCAGCGCCCGGCCCGGCTTGCCGAGGCTTTTCCAATCCAAGCCCCGCACCTGGGACGAGAGCAATTCGCCGGTCGCCCGCTCGGCCTCCAAGCCGAAGATGCGGCACGCCGCCTGGTTGATGAATTCGATCGACCCGTGCGGGTCCAGCAGGATGACCCCCTCCTGCAAGGCCTCGAAGACCTTCTCCAAAAACCCCTTCTCGCGGATCAGGCGCTTGACGATCTGCTGGACTTCGCCGTGTTCGACACGGTCCAGCCTGGCGACCAGTTTTTCGAGAAATCCGGATTTCACGCGGAGGGGGCTTGAGGTTCAGGGCAGACCATCGGACGACGGCGCGACATTTTGGCACAGCTTGAGCCTGAATGCAACCTGTAGCTTGCCCCGCTCTTCCGAGCCAACCGGGGGGGATCACGGAACGAACATGCAGGGTAGCGCGCCCTCGCCGAGGGCACAAGGCCCTGCCTCGACGAGCCCGGGGAATCGTGGGATCCCGGGCAAAGGTCGCCGCGCCCCCGGGAAAGGCGTGTCTTTTGTTGGAATCGGACCGAATTTCGGCATGATATGCGCGGCGTCCGGCCCCGAGCCCGGCCACAATCCACCGCTTTCACCACCGAGCCCCAGACCTCATGGAAACCCTGAAATTTCTCCTCCAAAGCAAGCAAGCCGACCCGGAAACCCCGCGCGAAGTCGTCCGCGAGGCGGTCACATGGATGCATGCCCAATTCCAGAACGCCGGCACCACCTACCACTATTCCGACGGCGGCAGCGGCCTCGGTTCCTACGGTTACTTCCAGATCAAATCCCTGCTCAAGGAAACCGCGATCACGCTCCACCTGAAAATCGCCGAGATCAACGGCCACGCCTACGCCTTCGCCGAAGTCCGCGTGCGCGGCCAACACGAAATGATCCTGTTTCCGTTTTTCGGGGAAATCACCACGACCGACGGCAAACTGACGATGCTGCATTACATCGCCGACTTCATCCTGAGCACCACGCCCGACGTGTCGGCGCTCTGAGGCCGCAGCCCGGCGCCGCTGGCGGACGCCGGCGGACCTTGCGATGTTTGGGATCACCGGCAGCCCCACCCTCCGCATCACCCGCATGAACTCGCGACACCTCGCCTGCCTCGCCGGCGCCGCACTGATGACTGCCTGCGCGTCCTTCGAGCCGCTTGCCATCCCGGTCGGCGACCCGCTGGACCCCCGGCCCCGCGCCACGGTCGTCGCATCGTCGGAAATGCGCCTGGGGTTTTCGCGCACGGGCGCATTCGGCCAATCGGTCCATGTCCATCTCGAATCGCTGGACGGCGTGGCAGTGCCGTCGGGCCGCCCCTGCCGCTTCGAAGTGATACCGGGCCGCCATGTCGCGATCTATCAGCTTCAGGCCAGCGCGCCCTTCTCAGGCGGTCGCGCTTTCGGACCTCAGCGCATCGCCTTCGAAACCACCGCCGGCAGGACCTACGTGATCCTGAGCGCCGGGCCGCTTCCCCCGCAAGCGCATCCGCCACCCTGGGTCTGGGTCCACGAGGTGGAAACGGGCCGCACCCTCGCCGGCCAGGCCCCGCCAGGCTTCCGCCAGGCGGTCCAACTCGTCGCCGACCGCTCGCACGCGGATTGCAAGGAGCTCTGACCCGGCAGGGCGTTCGGTTAGAGATTGCCGCGCGTCAGCAGGGCGGAGCACTGCCTCAGCCCTTGATCTCGAGCAGCATCTGCGGGTTGTTCGGAAACTTCTTGAGGAAGAACAGCAAGCGCTCCATCGCTTCGACCGGCCGGTGGCCGGAAAGCCCGCGGCGGATGAGGTGGATCTTGTGCAGCATGTGTTCGGGCAGCAGCAACTCCTCGCGGCGCGTGCCCGATTTGAAGATGTCGACCGCCGGATAGATGTAGTTTTCGGCGATCTTGCGGTCGAGCACGAGCTCCATGTTGCCGGTGCCCTTGAACTCCATGAAGATGGCGTCGTCGGCACGTGAGTTGGTCTGGATCAGCGCCGTGGCGAGAATCGTCAGCGAGCCCCCGCCGCGGGTGTTGCGCGCGGCGGCAAACAGGCGGCGCGGCACCTCGAGGGCACCGATGGTGATGCCGCCCGAGCCGATGCCGCGGTTGCGGTTGCCCTTGTGGCCGTGGCCACCGCCACCGCTCATGCTGTTGTTGTATGCGCGGGCAAGACGGGTGATCGAATCCATCAGCAGGAACACGTCCTTGCCGGCCTCGACGAGGCGCTTGGCACGCTCGATCGCGAGTTCGGCGATGCGGCAGTGGCTGCGCGCCTGTTCGTCGTTGGAGCTGGCGTAGATCTCCGCATCCGGCAGGGCGCGGCGGAATTCGGTGACTTCTTCCGGACGCTCGTCGACGAGCAGCACCATCAGGTGCATCGTTTCCTCATACTTCTCGCGGATCGCCTCGGCCATGTGCAGCAGGAGGGTCGTCTTGCCGGAACGCGGCGGGGACACGATGAGGCCGCGCTGGCCCTTGCCGACCGGTGCCATGATGTCGACGACACGCGTCGTGTAGCGGTCGGGCGTGGTTTCGAAGCTGATCCGTTTCGTCGGATTGACCGCCTTGAGCTCGTCGAAATGCGGAAGCCGGTTCGCTTCCTCGACGCTGAGGCCGTTGATGGTGGCGAGTTCCACCAGCTGGGGTCCGCGCGGGCCTTCCTGATAGAGCCCGTGGATCCACTGGCCGAGTCGCAGGTTGAACTTGCGGATGAACTCGGGGGAGACAAACACGTCGTCGCGGGCCTGCTCGAAATTCTTGGCGGGCACACGCAGGAAACCGAAGCCCTTGGGTGCCAGTTCGAGCATGCCGTTGCACTCGATCTTCGGGCCATCGAGCTTGATCGGCGGGCGCGACTGGTTCTCGTCCTGGGGTTCGCCGCCTTCCTCGCGGCGGTGCTTGCCGCGGCGGCGGCGCTTGTCGCGGCGGCGGCGCTCCCGTCCGCCACCTTCGCCGGATTCCGCGGCCGCTTCGGACCGGGCCGGGGAGGCGGCATCCGGGCGCGGTGCGTCCGGCGTCCGGTTTTCCGCCGGGCGTTCTGGCGCCGCGGAGTCGTTGGATTCGCCGCGGCTGACCCGCGGGCCACCGCCGGGAACGCGGCCGAAACGCTTGGGCTGCGGCTCGCCTGCCTCATCGTGCCGCGGTTTCGCCTGCGCCGCAGGAGCGGAAGGCGGTACGGGCGCTGCTGCTTCGGCAAGCGGCGGCTTGTCGGCCGCCGCTTTCCTGACCGCTTTCTTCGCGACCTTCTTCACGGCTTTTTTGGCCGCCTTCTTGGCGGCTTTCTTGGCTGCCGGCTTCTTGGGTTTTGCCGCAGCATCGGCAGTCGCCTCGGATTTCGGCAGGGCTTGCGGTTCGGTGGAGTCGCTCATTCGGTTAGGGGAAATGGAGATGGATTGGGGATTCAGGCCTCGAGCACTGCAAGGGCCTCATCGGCAATCTCGAGGTTGGTGAACACGCTCACGGTGTCCTGATAGTCGTCGAGTTGGTCGTGCAGCTTGAGCACCTGGCGCGCCAGGACGGGATCGCTGACGACCGCCGGGACTTGTGGGATGAAAATCAGCTTTTCGGAAACGACCGGAAGACCCGCGCCGCGCAGGTGCATGGCCACCGTACCAAGCGCGTTCGGCGCGGTGTGGACGGTGTGGCCGTCGCCGTCGGAAATCACATCGTCGGCACCCGCCTCGATCGCGAGTTCCATCAGCCCGGCTTCGTCGATCGCATCCGCAGCCAGGACGATCTCGCCCTTGGAGTCGAATTGGAACGCCACGCTGCCCTGCGTCGCGACCGAGCCGCCGTTCTTGAAGAAGATCGACCGCACGTCGGCCGCCGAGCGGTTGAGGTTGTCGGTGGCCATGGCGACCATGAAGGCGATCCCTTCCGGGCCGTAGCCCTCGTAGATCACTTCCTGGATCGCATCGCCACCGAGTTCGCCGGTGCCCTTGCGGATCGCGCGCTCGATGTTGTCCTTGGGCATCGAGACGGATTTCGCATTGTCGATGGCCGCGCGCAGCCGTGCGTTGGCCGCGGGATCCCCGCCGCCGGCGCGGGCCGCGAGCGCGATTTCGTGCGCACACTTGCTGAAGACTCTGCCTTTGACGGCATCGACCCTGGCCTTGATGTGCTTGACCTTGGACCACTTGTTGTGACCGGCCATGACGGATGGGTAAAATGAGGGGGTTGGAGGGGTGGGCCGGGCGAAACCGGGTGATCATCAAATCACCCGCATCCGCGCGGAAATCGGAGGAAACGTGCGGGCCCGCATGAAGGCCGGCGGTGTGGTCCGGGTGCGGACCGGGCCGGTGTGGCGGGGCGACATCAAACCGAGCGGCGATTGCGACAATTCATCCCAGGCGACCGCTCTGTCGTTCCAGTGCCGGGGAAATTGCCGCAGCCGCGCCCCGATGGCAATCCCAAATTTCAGGCCTCCGGAGCCGCATTGGGGGGGGCCAAGAACGCGTTTTGCCTGTTGCGGAACCGCGATCGCGGTGCCAGTCTTGCCCCATGAAAACCGCTTTGGCATGGATGTTAGGGCTTCTGGGGCTCCTGACCATTTCGGCTTCCGCCCAGGATGCGCCGCAGGAAGCCGGCAAAGAAACGCCGCCACCACGCCAGGAAATCCCGGCCGACCTGCTCGATGACCCCCACGTGCGCGAGGAACTCGCGGTCAATGAATTCACCGCCCCCTCGATTGCCAAGCTGTTCGAAACCCTGCAGTTCCTGATGCCGCTGCCGATCCTCGAAACCGAGCTCAAGCTGCCCGAGCGCATGCCGCTCGACCGCGCGGACCTGGCCGTCGAATTGGGTTTCCTGATCGCCGACGGCTTCCTGGTCGTGCAGGCCGAGCAGCTCGACAAGGTCGAGCACCTGGCCTCCGAGCTCACCCGCTACGGCAAGGCGCTGGGTGCCGGCGACCGGGTCAACCGCCACGCCGCCAGCCTGCTCGACAGCGCCAAGAACAAGGACGTCGAACAGCTGAAAAAGGAACTCACCTCGACCCAGCGCGATGTGGAAAAGGAACTCATCACGCTGCGCGATGCCGACCTCGCCCACCTGATCTCGCTCGGCGGATGGATCCGCGCGCTGCAGGTTGCGACCGTCGCGGTGGAAAAGCAGTTTTCGCCCGAGCGCGCCCAAAAGGTGATGCGTGAGGACATCGCCGACTACTACACCGAATCGGTCGGTTCGCTCGAGCCGCGGATTTCCGAGCGTCCGAACTACGTCGAAATGCGCGACCTGCTCTCCGGCCTGCGCACCGACATGACCCTCAAGGAAGGCGAAGCCCCGACGCCCGAGAAGATCAAGGAGATCCGCGAGCAGGCGGCAAAGCTCGTGACTCTCGCCTTGCAACGGAATCAATGATCGATCCCGCCCGCAGCACCGTCGCGGTCCTCGGCCTCGGCATCATCGGCTCGCGCGCCGCCGGACGCCTCGCGGATGCCGGATGGCAGCTTGCCGCTTGGAACCGCACCCCGAAGGGCGGCGCCCACGAAGCGGCAAGCGCGGTGGATGCCGTGCGCGGCCGCGCGATCGTTTCGATCTTCCTCAAGGACGCGCCTTCGCTGCGCGAAGTGTTCGCAACCCTCGAGGACCAGCTTCAGCCGGAGCAGATCGTCCTCAACCACGCCACCATCGACCTCGAAACCACCCGCTGGCTTGCCGCGCGCTGTGCGGCCCGCGGATGCCGCTTCCTCGACTGCCCCTTCACCGGCAGCAAGCTCGCGGCCGCGGCAGGCGAGCTCGTTTACTACACCGGCGGGGATCCAGCGCTCGCGGACGCACTCGACGCCTACCTCTCGGTGACCGGCAAGGCACGCATCCACTGCGGCGGCATCGGCGCGGCAACCGTGATCAAGCTGGCCACCAACCTGATCTCGGCCAGCGTCATCCAAGCCGCCGCCGAAGCCTTGGCCATCACCCGTGGCAACGGCGTGGATCCGGCGGTGCTGATGGAGGCAGTGTCGCAAAACGTGAGTTCGTCGAAACTGCTCTCGATGAAATTGCCCCAGATGATCGAGGGTGCCTTCGAGACCCATTTCTCGCTGGCCAACATGGGCAAGGACAGCCGCTACATGCTCGACCTCGCAAGCGCCGCAGGGGTCGAGACCCCCGCGATCGCCGCCGTGTCGAAACGCATGGCGGAACTCTGCGGACAAGGGCTCGGAGATCTCGATTACTCGGCGCTGGCAAAACCCTACCTCGGCCAACCATGAACCAAGCCCATCGCATCGATCTCGGCCTGCCGGCACTGCTGGAATTCCGCGGACCCGATGCCGTGCGTTTCCTCAACGGCCAAGTCACCCAGGATGTGCGCAGGGTCGTCGGCAGCGACCTCGCCCTGCCGTCGTGCATCACCGACGCGAAAGGCAAACTCCAGTTCCGGGTCTGGATCCATGCCCGCGGCGAAGCGCTCGTCATCGAAGGCCCGCCCGGCAGTGGCGAGGCGCTCGAGGCGCGGCTGACCCGCTACCTCATCGCCGACGAAGTCGAGGTCGCCGACCTCAGCGGCCGCTGGCGGCTCCACCACATCACCGCCGAAGGCATCACCGCGCCGGCCGGCGGCTTCATCCGCCGCAGCCGGCGCTATCAGCTCGATGGCAGCGACTGCTGGATTCCCGCGGAACTCGCGGAAAACGCTTCAAGCGGTTTCCCCGTACTCGACGGCGACGCCTTGGAAAGCTTTCGCATCGCCCAAGGCGTGCCCGTCTGGGGCCGGGAACTCGACGACGGCCTGCTGCCGCCGGAGGCCGGACTGGATGCCAGCGACATTTCCTATCAGAAAGGCTGCTACATCGGCCAGGAAGTGATTTCGCGCATCAAGTCGGCGGGCAAGGTCAACAAGCGCCTCATGCGCCTGGGCTTCGACGCCGCGCTGCCCACCGACCGGCTCGAACTTGTCGATGCCGAAGGCAAGGCCGGTGGCGAACTTTGCAGCGTCGCTCCACTGGCCGCCGGCGGCACGCGCCATGACCTGGCCTTCCTCAGGCGCGGCGTCGAGCGCGTGTGGCTCCGGACTCCCGACGGGGTCACGCACACCGTGGAGGCCGCCGCGCCCGCATGACAAAGCGTCGTGGCTTGACGCGTATGTGAAACCCTCACCCGATCCACTCCATGAAACTCCATTGGCTTGCCGCGCTGTTTGTCGCCATTCCATCCCTTGCCACCGCGCAAGACCCAAAGGCCCCGCCAATGCCCAAAGCCGACGCGGCATGGACGGCGAAAATCGCCGCCGCCGCACCC
>CBFGOB010000036.1:0-13428 GCA_965650215.1 uncultured bacterium
TCCGCCCCGAATCCGCCCAGTCGATCACCAATTCGGACTCGTTGTTCTTCCAGGAGGAGGTCGACAAGGGCCTGCGCGCGGGATTGAAAACCAGCAGCCTGATCACCGGCTCGGTCCACATCGACTTCGACTACCACACCGACGCGCTGCCCGCGACGCTGGGAACCATCGGCGACTACACGACCTTCCCGACGATCTCGACCAGCTTTGCCCAGCTGGAAACCAAGCTCAACGCGCTGATCGACAAGCTCCAGAATGTGCCGGTCTCCGACACCATGGCCGCCCTCAACGGCGCGGCCGAGGAAGGAAAACTCATGGCCGCCGCCGCCCGCAAGACCCTCGAGGACCCGGCAATGCAGAAACTTCCCGCAGAGCTCCAAGGCTCGCTCGAGGAACTGAAACGCTCGGTCGCCAGCCTCGGTCCGAACGGTGCGGTCCAAGGCGATCTGCTGCGCACCCTCGACGAATTGCGTGCCACCCTGCGCGCACTCAAGACCCTGACCCAGACGATTGAAGAAAAACCGAACTCGCTGATCTTCGGCCGCGGCTCCTCGGGCAAGAACCCGACGCCCAAAGCACCAGCCAGCCCGAATCCATGATGCTGCGGCTCCTGTCCATCACCACGACCATGCTGCTCGCTTGCTGCGGCACGAGCCGGCTTGCCCATTATGCGCTCAAGGCCGACGGCCCCGCGCCATCGGCATCCGGCGTCGGGATTGTGGTCGGCCCGGTCGACCTCGCGGAATACATCGATCGCCCGAACCTCATCGTCGAGGAACACCCGCGGAATTTCCAAGCAGCCGCCGATCACCGCTGGGCCGGCGACCTCGGCTCGCAAATCGCCGACCTCACGGCCAGCAACCTCGGGCGCCGACTCAAGACCGGCAACATCCACCGCTACCCATCACCGGGCAACCCGCGGATCCGCTACCAGGTCAGCCTCGACATCCGCCAGTTCCACGGCGGTGCCGACGGCTACGCGGTGATCGAAGCCGCATGGCGCGTCCACACGCTCCCGGAGCGGCAGTTGCTCGCCACCCATACCTTCAGCGACCGCCAAGCCCTCGCGCAAGACGGTTACCCGGCACTCATCGAGGCGCAGTCGGAATTGCTCTCGCGCCTGGCGGATGCGATCGCCCCGACGCTGAAGTGACCCTTCGGCAGGCGTCCCCTGCATCCACCCTTCCGGTGGCCATCCACCTTCTTCCCCACATCATGCCCGCCATCGACCCCACGCCCGAACTCCTCTCGCCCGCCGGCAATTGGGACTGCGCGCGCGCCGCCGTCGCGGCGGGGGCCGATGCGATCTATTTCGGTCTGCCGCAGTTCAACGCCCGCCTGCGCGCCGACAACTTCACGGACGAGGACCTGCCCCAACTCATGGAATTTCTCCACGAGCACGGAGTGAAAGGCTTCGTGGCGATGAACACGCTGATCTTCACCAGCGAGCTCGAGGCCGCGGAAGCACAGCTGCGCATGGCCGCCGCCGCCGGGGTCGACGCGCTCATCATCCAGGACCTCGGACTGGCCAAGATGGCCCGCGAAATCATTCCCGGCGTCGAACTCCACGCCTCGACCCAGATGACGATCACCTCGCCGGAAGGCCTCGCGTTCGTCGAATCGATGCTCCCGCTCGAACGCGCGGTGCTCGCCCGCGAATTGTCGGTGCGCGAAATCGAACGCTTCCGCTCGCCAAACACCCCGCTGGAGGTCTTCGTCCATGGCGCGCTCTGCGTCGCATATTCGGGCCAGTGCCTGACGAGCGAATCCCTCGGCCAACGCAGCGCCAACCGCGGCGAATGCGCGCAGGCCTGCCGCATGCCCTACGAAATCGTCGTCGATGGCGTCACCCGCGATCTCGGCGAAGTCCGCTACCTGCTCAGCCCCCAGGACCTCGCCGCCGTCGACATGATCCCCGACCTGGTGAAGGCCGGCGTGAAGTCCTTCAAGATCGAAGGGCGTCTCAAGTCGCCGGAATACGTCGCCGCCGTCACCCGCGTCTACCGCAAGGCCCTCGACGCGGCGATCGCCAACTCCGCCACACCGATCACCCGCGAAGACCGCTACGCGTTGGAAATGACCTTCTCCCGGGGCCTCAGCAGCGGCTGGCTCGCCGGTACCAACCACCCTTACCTCACCCACGGCCGCTTCGGCAAAAAGCGTGGTCCGCTGTTGGGTGAAATCGCCGACTGCGGGCCCGGTTGGATCACCCTGACCCGCCGCAGCGAGGTGCCGGTTGCCGCCGGAGACGGCGTCGTCTTCGATGCCGGCGAAAACCGCGACCTCGAGCAAGGCGCACGCATCTGGAAAATCGAAGGCGACCGGCTCATCTTCCACAAGACCTACAGCGGCATCAACTTCGACCGCATCCGGCCCGGCCACACGCTCTACAAAACCTCGGACCCAAAACTCGAATCCGAGCTCCGACGCTTCTGGCAAAGCGCCAAACTCCATCCCCAACGCCAGCCGCTCCACCTCACCCTCACCGGCAAACCCGGCACACCCCTCACTGTAGCGGCCCCGGCTTGCCGGGGTCGCACGATTTCCACCACCACGGAAAACCCGGTCACCATCCAATCCTCAATTCCGCTCGAAGCCGCGGCCAAGCGCCCGCTCGACACCGAAACCCTGCGCGAACAACTCGGACGCCTCGGCGACACGGCCTACGAACTCGCGTCCCTCGACAACCGGATCGAAGGCGATTGCTACCTGCCGGTCTCGACCCTCAACCAGCTGCGCCGCGAACTGGTCGCGCAGCTCGAACAAAGCCACGCCGCCGAAACCCCACGCGCCGCAACAAGCGCCACCACCTTCCGCGATCTGCTTCCGGCATCCCGCACCTCGCATCCGGCATCCGGCGTCCCGCCCCGGCTGTCGGTCCTCTGCCGCGACCTGCCCCAGCTCCGCGCCGCCATCCACGCCGGAGCGGATGCCGTCACCTGCGACTTCGAGGACCCGCGCCGCTACAAGGAAGCCGTCAGCGTCTTCCGCGCGGAAACCAACGACCCGCAATCGCGCATCCTTCTCGCCACGCCACGCATCCTCAAACCCGGCGAAACCGGATACCTCAAACTCATCGAAAACGCCGCACCCGACGGACTCCTGCTGCGCAACCTCGCCGCCCTCGAGTACTACAAGGATCGTAGCGACCTCCTGCGCATCGGCGACTTCTCGCTCAATGTCGCCAACCCGATCACCGCCCGCCTGCTGGTCGAACACGCCAGGCTCGACCGGCTGACGGTTTCCTACGACCTGAACATCGGCCAGGTGCTCGACCTGCTCCACAGCGCGCCGGCCGAATGGTTCGAATTGACCCTCCACCAGCACATGCCGATGTTTCACATGGAGCACTGCGTGTTCTGCACCTTCCTCAGCAAAGGCACGACCTACAAGGATTGCGGACGACCCTGCGAAACCCACGTCGTGCACCTGCGCGACCGTGTCGGCCAACTCCACCGCCTGCAGGCGGACGTCGGCTGCCGCAACACCCTCTTCAACGGCCGCGCCCAGACCGGTGCCCGCTTCTTCGACCAACTGCGTGAAGCCGGGTTGTCACAATTCCGCATCGAACTGCTCGACGAGGACGAGGCAACCGCCACGCGCACGATCCGCGCTTACCGGAAATTCATCCTCGGCAAAACCCGCGCCGCCGACCTCATGGAGGAAATCGAAGCCCTCGAACAACTCGGGGTCACCGAGTCCCCCTGAGGCCTTCGGGAAAAGGCGGCCGCCGCAGGTCTCCCATGGTCACAAGCCCTCCGCAAGCTTCTGCCGGTAAGCACCGGGCGACAACCCGTAACACGTGCTGAACAGCCGGTTGAACTGCGAGATCGATCCGTGACCGGACTCGGCGCTGATCACAAGCACCGGCTTGTCCGTCCCGCGCAGCTGGTCCTCGGCATCATGCAAACGCTTGCGCGCGAGATCCGCGTGCGGCGTCATGCCGATCTCCTTGCGGTAGAGCTGCGAAAGACGGCTGACGCTGACCCCCGCCGCAGCGGCGATGTCCGCCATGCTGACACGTCGGCGGAAATTCGATTCGATGAAATCCCGGGCCATCGCAACCACGGGCGTGAGCAGCGCCGACGGAATCCTGTACTCGTTGCGCAATCGCCGGCGGAGCAAGGGCATCGAAAAGCTGATGATGCGCATCGCCGCCTGATAGATCTCGAGCGAAATCACCGGAAACCCTCCCGCCGACCCGGCCGGCTCTCCGGACCTGCTGATCAGCGAACGCCCGAAGATCAGGTAACTCCGCTGCCCGGGCTCATCGCAAAGCAGGGCGGCGGAACAGGTGCGCCCGAAGGGGCAGGACAAACTCACCAGCTTCTCAACCCCGGCCTGGCGCGCACGCTCGACAAGCGTTTGGAAAAATCGGTAGCAGGCCTGGAACTCCGCGGCCGCATGGGCCATCGACTTGCAGTAGCCTGAATGGATGCTGCGCAGGAAATCCTCCTCGCTGCCCTCACGCACGAATCCGAGGTCGAGCCCCGTGGCGAGGAAAAACGCCTCGGCGTAGTCTGCCGCCGGATGCGCGAGATCTTCTTCCGGCCCGGTATGGCCCGAAGCCTGTAATCGCGTCCATGATGCTTCTCCGGTCATAAAAGTCAGGCGTTCTCGCTTCCTGTGGATCAGAGGATATGCGCAGCCAGCTCCATGGGAAGTGGAAACCACCACGGTCCACCCTCCGGCTCCAAGGCGACCGCAACCAGAGGCCTCCGCCATGGCCCCGCTTCCGCATTGACGCAGTCCCCGCGACTGACAGATTGACGCCATGCGCTGCAATGGATGCCGGATGAAACGGAGGCTGGTTCCATCCGCCGCGGCCCTCGGCCTGCTCGTGCTCATCGGCGCATGCCCTCCCTCGATGGCGGCGGAGGAACGCGAGGCCCGTCCGAAACCCGCGCCGGTGCCGGTCTTCCGCCCGAGATCCCAACCGATCGCGCCGGGCGAATTCACCTTGGGCGTGATCACCATCGCCTTCAAGGACACCGCCCTCAGCGGCAGCCTCGCCGGCCAGATCGAAGCGCTCAATACCGTCAAGGGCCGGCATGACGAATCGGGCTCGGATGAAAAAGCCTACGAAAGCTCCGGAGACGCGGTGACGCTGGACGAATACTTCAAAATCTACAGCAACGGCATTTCATGGCCGAAGCTGCTACCGATGCCGGATGCCAACACGCATTATCAGGACCCGAACTTCTACGGCTACTACTGCGAATACGAATTCTGGGAAAACCCGCTCGGGTGGAAAACCCAGGCCGAAGGCCACGAACGGGTCGAAAAGATGAACAAGGCAGCCCTGCGCTTCGCCATGAAGAACTTCCGCGGCGGCGAACCGATGTTCCTTTGTTACAACTACATCACCACCCGCGTCACCGATCCGGATGACAAGCTCACCGAGGAACTCAGAAGCCACTACACCAACCGCAATCAGGACAAACGCCGCAAGCGGGTGAAAAAAATCCGCAAGAGCCGCAAGAACGAGGACCGGGATCCGAACGAATTCAAACCCTGGGAAGTCTACGCGCCGGAATGCCGCTGGGGCGACCCCATGTGGCCGAATTCCAAGGTCCAGATTATGAACAGCTCCGGCGGGGTCTTGGCCCACGAACTCGGCCACAGCCTCGGCGCCCCCGACACCTACCGCATCGGCCGCTTCAACGACGGCATCGGCGGCAGCTCCGACCTGCTGTCCTACGGACCGACCGCCAATGCCTTCAGCCGCTTCTACCACCACGGGTTCATCAAGGCGGCAAACCACCCGACCCTCACCCAATCCGGCACTTACACCCTGCACCCCCGCCACATCAAACCCGAAGGCACGGAGGCTCTCGGCTACCTCGTGCCCAGCAACCACCCGCATTATTTCTACCACCTCGAATACATCCACGGCGAAAACAGCGCGGTCGGCGTCGGTCCGAAAATCGAAGGGATGCTGGTCTCGGTCGTGAACCTCGGCCTGACCAGCTACCTCGGATCGCCGGATTACTACTACACGTATCGTCCCGGCGACCCCTTCTTCCGCGGCACCGGCGACACCGCCAAATGCCTGTTCGGCACCGCCCACGGACGCACGGAATTCAACATGGGCACCGAACCGTCGTCCCGCCTGCCCAACCTCCTCGACGGCGGGGTTTCGCTGAAGAACATCCGCGAGCAACAGGGAACACTGAGCTTCGACCTCGAAATCCGCAAGCGCCCGGTCAACGGCTCCGACTATGCGAATTCCATGCTCCCGCAAATCCGGCTCGACGCCATCAACGACGTCCAAGCGACGAGCTTCAACATGGACTGCACGATCAAGTTCCGCGGCGAACCGCTCAAGACCGCCTACGGCTTCTGCTGGTCGAAATCCCCGAAACCTACGGTCCGCGATGCGACCTTCGTGCTGCGCCACCGCGAACACTACCGCGGCCACGCCATCGGCCTGCAACCGGAAAGCACCTATTTTGTGCGCGCCTTCGCCACCAACGGCCTCGGCTACCGCTACAGCGACGAGGAACTGATGATCAAGACACCGGCATTCAAGAATGCCCCAACGAAAATCGGCCCGCTGATGGTCGACGGGTTCTCGAACAGCGAATACCTCTACTACACCTACAGCCAGGAAGAGGTTTCCAGCAGCACCCCTTTCGCGAACTTCAGCCCGACCTGCGTGCTCGCCAAACTCGTCGCTTATTACCGCCCGCCGGACTTTACCGCGGCGGCCATGGATGGAAAAGACCCCGCCCCGGTGGATTTCAACCGCATGAACTGGAATCCAAGCGATGAGGATTTTCCGATGCGTCTCGACGAGGTTGACGGCTTCTTCCCGGCGGTCAAGGACCGCAGCCTCGAGCTGGGCTTGCGCGAAGCCAGACCCGGCAAGGATTTCATCCGCAACCTCGTCAAGTTCACCAAGGTCCGCAGCAAGCCGGTGCTCAGCACACTGCAAACCGAGACCCTCGGCGAAGCCGCCGCCCTGGTCAAAGCCGACCTTGTGAACAGCCGGCCGGCGATCATCATCTTCTGCCCGGAATGGGAAGGAGCCAACGACATGATCTGCTGGGGGCTCATCGACGGCATCGATGAGAACGGCCGCTTCCACCTCGAACTGCCCATGCGCCGGCAATTGCTGCGCGACGGGGAAAAGATCGACTTTCCAAGCGGCTACCGGACGGTGGAGGACCTGATCCTTCCCGGCTACACCACCCATCTCGTCACCTCCTGCCATTACCAGAAGTGAACGCCTCAGGCCGCTCCATGCGTTCCGAACACCGCCGCGCGAATTCGCGCTTCCCCCACCACCCCGATCCCTCCACGCTGCGGCTCCACGCAGCATGACGACCGTTCTGGAAACCATCGATGGCGGCACCCGCTACCTTGAAAAACGCGGCATCGAGGACGCGCGCCGCAACATGCAATGGCTGGTCGCCCACCACCTCGGCTGCTCGCGCATGGACCTCTACACCCAGTTTGACCGGCCGCTGGAGGAAGTGACCCTCGCGCCACTGCGCGAAACGCTCAAAAAACGCGGCGAAGGCGTGCCGCTCCAGCACCTGCTCGGCAGCGTCGCCTTCCACCACCACGAATTCACCTGCGACGCCCGGGCCCTGATCCCCAGGCCCGAAACCGAGGAACTCGTCGAGTGGATCCTGTCCCTGCCCTTGCCGGATTCCCAAGCGGTGCTCGACATGGGTTGCGGCTCCGGCGTCATCGGCCTCAGCCTCGCCGCCGCGCGCCCGACCTGGCAACTCACCCTCGCCGACGTCTCCCCCGACGCCCTGTCGCTCGCCCGCGAAAATGCCCTGCGACTCGGACTCAATGCCGTCCGCTTCGCGGAAAGCCACTTGTTCGCGTCGGTCGACGGATCCTTCAACGGCATCGTCGCCAACCTGCCCTACATTCCCGACAGCGAACAGGCGAGCATCAGCCGCGAAGTCCGCCACGACCCGGAACTCGCGCTCTTCAGCGGTCCCGACGGGCTCGACCTGATCCGCAGCTTCATTCCCGCCGCCTGGCAGCGGCTCCAACCCGGCGGCTGGATCGCCCTCGAAATCGGCCATGATCAGGCTTCCCAGGTCGAACAAATCCTGCATGCTGCCGGCTTCACCGACATCGCGGTGCAAACCGACCTCTCCGGCATCGCCCGCTTCCCCCACGCGCGCAAGCCAAGCTGATTTTTTTGGAATCAACCCACCCACTTCATGGACAAACTCATCGTTCACGGCGGCAGCATTCTCAGCGGCGCGATCAACATCTCCGGATCGAAAAACGCCTCGCTGCCGATCCTCGCGGCTTCTCTGCTCGCCGAAGAACCCTGCATCATCCGCCGTGTGCCCGATGTCTCGGACACGAACTACATGATCCAGATCCTCAGCGCCCTCGGCGCGGAGGTCGAACGCTCGTCGGGCACCGTGCGCATCACTTGCGGCGAGATCCTCGATGAAGCCCCCTACGAACTCGTGCGCCGCATGCGCGCCTCGATCTGCGTGATGGGTCCGCTGCTCGCCCGCAAGGGCCGCGCGGTGGTCTCGCTGCCGGGTGGCTGCGTGATCGGCGACCGCCCGGTCGACCTCCACCTGCGCGGACTCGAAGCCCTCGGCGCGAAAGTCGAATTCGAAGGCGGCAACATCACCCTCACCGCCAAGGACGGCCTGCGCGGCGCGGAAATCGACCTCGCCGGCAGCCACGGCCCGACGGTGCTGGGCACCGACAACGTGATGATGGCGGCCACCCTCGCCGAAGGCACGACCGTCATCGAATCCGCCGCCGCCGAACCGGAAGTCCTCGACCTCGCGAATTTCCTCAATGCAATGGGCGCGAAAATCAGCGGCGCCGGCACCCGCCGCATCACCATCGAAGGCGTGAGTTCGCTCCACGGCGTCGAACACACGGTGATTCCCGACCGCATCGAGGCCGGAACCTTCATGGCCGCCGCCGCCCTCGCGGGCGAAGGCGTCACCCTGCGCCGCGTGTGCCGCGACCACCTCAAGGCGATCACCAAGGCGATCGAAACCTCCGGCCACCGCGTCGAGTTCAACGAGGCGGGCACCCAGTGCACCGTCCATCGCGGCGAAACCTTGCATGGCGTCGACCTTGATACCGCTCCCTACCCGGGTTACCCAACCGACATGCAGGCGCAAATGACCGCCCTGCTCGCCACCACTCCGGGCATCAGCGTGATCAAGGACACGATCTTCCCCCAACGCTTCATGCACTGCGCCGAACTCAAGCGCATGGGTGCCGACATCAAGGTCGACAACGGCACCGCCGTCGTCCGCGGCGTCCAACAACTCTCCGCCGCCCCGGTGATGGCCTCGGACCTGCGCGCCTCTGCCGCCCTCGTCCTGGCCGGCCTTACCGCCAAAGGATCCACGATGATCAGCCGCCTCTATCACATCGACCGCGGCTACGAACACATCGACGAGAAACTCCTCATGCTCGGCGCCAAGGTCGAACGCATCAAAGAGTGAGCTCCTCGCCCTTTGAATACAGCGGCAATCTATGGGCGCTGTCGGATTTGCTCCCTCACGTATCCCGCCAGTGCCTCCTCCCAAGGTCTCGGAGGACTTCCTAACAAAACCGCCAGCCGTTCGTTGGACATCGCGGTGTGCCGCGGACGGGCGACCTTGAGGGCCGGATTGCCTTCAGCAGATTGCTTGATGACTTTGGGGCGGGATGCGATGGCGCCGCAGGCGTGCATCTCGGCAACCACCGCCTCGGCCAAACCATGCCAACTCACCGGCTCGCCCGAGGAACAGGCGTGCAGGACACCGCAGACCTCGGAATCCAACAGTTGCTCGACCCAGGCGGCGAGGTCGGCCGTGGAGGTCGGAATCGACCACTTGTCAGCCACCGCCGCCAAAGGCTCACCTGCCATCGCCAGTTGGATCACCCGATCGACAAACGACGGCTTTCCGGGACCGAACAACCACGACACCCGCAGCACCAGATGCCCGGGGTGGCTGAGCACCGCGCGTTCACCCGCCAGCTTGCTGCGGCCGTAGGCAAGGATCGGTCTCGCCGGCTCGGCCTCCACCCGCAGTCCCGGCAGGATCCCCTCGAAAACATAGTCGGTGCTGAAATGGATCATCCGCACCCCGCGCCCGGCCGCCCACAGGGCAAGCTTGCCCGGCGCGGCGGAATTGACCCGCATCGCCATCCGCGGATCCTCCTCGCAGGCCTCGATCGAGGTCAGGCCCGCGGGGTTGATCAAGACCTCGCAGTCGAGACCCTCCAGCGCGCGCTCGAGGGAGGCGGAATCGGCAAGATCGCACAGCGACCTCGGCAGGGGGATCACGTCGTGGCGGGCCTTCAGGTGTCCGGCAAGAGCGGAGCCAAGCCGGCCGGTCGTTCCCGTGATCGCAATGCGCATCGGCCTCAAATCACCCCCTGTTCGCGCAACTCGGCGTCGACGTCATAGTCGGACTCGCCCATGCCCGCGTCGCGGATGCTCTGGATCCGGCGGCGGACGCCGAACTTGCTTCGCGGCCCGGTCACCAATCCGCGCACTCCGCCGTACACCAGCGGCAGCACCATCGCGACCCCGAGCACACCCAGACCCATGCCCACGGCGCGGCGGGCATTGCGATTCATCAGGTCCCCCAGCAGCAATCCCGCCGCCGCTCCAAGCACGGCCGGAGCCGAAAGCGCGGTGTTTTCAATCCATGCGGGCGTGGTGGAACTGTGCTCGTCAGACATGATGCCCAATTTAACGGCCCCACCATGCCACGACAACCTCATAAACCAAAATCTTTGCTGCCATCGCCCGGAACCGCGCTTTATCCTAAAAATCAAAATTGAACCGCTGATGGACACAGATGGTCACAGATGAGAAAAACCGGAAATTGGAAATTTGGGATTGGGTTACTGAATTCACTGATAACCATTAACTTTTAACGAACAACCTCTTCATCTGCATCCATCCGCGTCCGCCTGTGGTTCATTTTTCTTCATTCCCCACCCGCCATGCCATCCCCTGAATCCACCTTTGCCCTGATCCTTGCCGGCGGTTCCGGCACCCGCTTCTGGCCGCTGAGCCGCAACCGGAAACCGAAACAGCTGCTCGACCTCTTCGGCACAGGCACCTTGCTTGAACAGGCGATCGGCCGCCTCGATGGACTCGTCCCGAGGGAAAACATCCTGATCCTGACCAACGCGCTGCAACTCGATGCCGTCCGCGCGACCGCCACCATGCTGCCGCCGGAAAACATCATCGCCGAACCCGCGAAGCGCGACACGGCACCCGCGGTGGCGCTCGGCGTCGGCCTGATCGCCGCACGCGATCCGGATGCGCTGATGATGGTGCTGCCGGCGGACCAGTTGATCCAGGACACCGCCAGCTTCCGCGAAGTGATGACCGACGCCCTGAGCACGGCAAGCCACACCGACGGACTGGTCACCATCGGCATCCAGCCGACCTGGCCCTGCCCGTCATACGGCTACATCGAACGCGGCGAGGCGGCGGAAATCCCGGGACTCGAGTGCCGCCACCGGCCCCACCGGGTGAAATGCTTCCGCGAAAAACCGAATCCCGAACTTGCCGAGGCCTTCCTGCGCCAAGGTGGCTTTTCATGGAATGCCGGCATGTTCGTCTGGAAAGTCCCGGCCGTCACCGCACAGCTCGACGAACACGCGCCGGAACTCGCGGACTTCATCCGGGAATTGCGGCAATCCGGCGATGTGGCCGGAACGATCGCTTCCCGGTTCCCCACGCTGCCGGCGCGCTCGATCGACTACGCGCTCATGGAGCATTCGACCTGCGTCTACAACATCGAGGCCAGCTTCGACTGGGACGACGTCGGCTCGTGGATTTCCGTGGCGAAGTACTTGCCGGACTCCGGCAGCGAAAACCGCGCCAAGGGTCCGGTCACCCCGCTCGATTCCAAAAACAACATCGTCTTCAACGCCCTGCCCGGCAGCCGCGTCGCCCTCCTGGGCGTCGACGACCTCATCGTGGTGCAAACCGCCGATGCCCTCCTGATCGCCAACCGCCACCAGGCCGATGCGATCAAGCAGCTCGCCGACCTTCTTCCGGAAGAACTCCTCTGAGCCAAGACCTTGAGCCCATCCGAAGCCCCATCACCCCATCCGGCACTCGGCATCGACCACGGCGATGCGCGCATCGGCGTTGCCGCCACCGACGACTTCGGCATCCTCGCCCACCCGGTCGAAACGATCCCCACCAGCCCGGGTGACCCAATCGAGCGGATCGCCGAACTCGTCCGCTTGCGCCGCATCCGCAGCCTTGTGCTCGGCCTGCCACTGCGCAACGACGGCAGCGAAGGCCGCTCGGCCGCCAAAGTGCGGGCCTTCGGCGCACAACTCCAATCCCGACTCCCGGAAATCCCGCTGAGCTACATCGACGAATCGTTCACCACCACCAGCGCCGCCGCCAAACTCCGCGAGGCAGGCCGCAAGGCCAGGCAACAAAAAGGCGTGATCGACCAGGCCGCCGCCGTGGAAATCCTCAACGCATGGATGGGCTCCGGAAATGAGGATTGTGAATATTGAGCGATGTCCTAACCTGCGGATCGATTGATCTCCAAAACCCCGCCATGAAACCCTTCGCCATCCTCGTCGCCACCCTGCTCATCAGCCCCATGGCCCACGCCGCCACGGAACCGAAGCCGGATCTGTTCAAGGCCGCCAAAGAAAAATACCGGATCGCCCTCAAGTCCTACATGGAAGGTCGCGACAAGAACCACGACAACTCGCTGAGCAGGGAGGAATTCCTGGCCGCAGAAACCGACAAGGGCACGGCCCTGAAGGCCTACAATGAGGCCAACAAGAATGGCGACCGCGCACTCACCAAAACCGAGGTGGCCGCCATGCTCGGCCTCGACAAGCAGCTTGAGAAAGACCTCGAAGAAGCCGAAGCCAAAGCCAAGGAACAAAGAAAATTCAGGAAATGAGCGGTCTCCGGCGGCCTGCCGGAAATCCTCCGCATTTCCCCACTTGCGCCACCGCCAAGCTGCGCCATGGTGCGCTGCTTTCAACCACCCCCACTTTCAACCACCCCACCATCCATGAGCGAATCGAAATGCCCCTTCCACCACGGAGCCCCCTCCGCCACCGGCACCACCATCAGCGACTGGTGGCCGAACCGCCTCAAGCTCGAACTGCTGTCCCAGCACTCCGAAAAGTCCAATCCCATGGAAGCGGACTTCGACTATGCCAAGGCCTTCCAAGGGCTCGACTATGACGCGCTGAAGCAGGACCTCGCCGCCCTGATGAGCGACTCGCAGGACTGGTGGCCGGCCGACTTCGGCACCTACGCCGGACTCTTCATCCGCATGGCCTGGCACAGTGCCGGCACCTACCGCACCGGCGACGGCCGCGGCGGCGCAGGCCGCGGCCAGCAACGCTTCGCCCCCCTGAACTCGTGGCCCGACAACGGCAACCTCGACAAGGCCCGCCGCCTGCTCTGGCCGATCAAGCAAA